>JAESQP010000092.1 GCA_016765075.1 Gammaproteobacteria bacterium | reverse complement strand
GCAGACTCTTCATCTTCACCTTCTTCAAATTGTTCTGCAAGTTGTGCAATGGCGCTAAAATCTTCAACGATTTCACGGCTGGCTTCTGAAAGTGCGTCGAGGGTTTTTAGGCCGCTTACGCTGAGGCCAAAAAGAAACCCTTGGCACCAAAGGCTGAGTGCTTGTGTGCGTGCAGCAATAGATTCACTGTCTGCTGGTAATAATGGGCTAAAATCATAGTTCATATCACTAAGTTGGGTGCGTGTTTGACGGTGTAATGTGGCCAGTTCGGCAATGGCAGCGGCATGTGTTGAGTCGGTATGTTGAGCTGTCTGGTTTTTAGTTAGAAAGTGTGTAAATAATTCATTTGGTGATTCATGGCTCAGAGCCCGCTCCCGCGAAAGCGTGGAGCCTGCCTCGTGCTTGACACGAGGGGCACCTTTTACTGAAACCCCTTCGGGTTTCTTGCACTCATGTCTGCCTTCGGCATTCACCTTGTACCCCAGAGCCTGCCCCGTGCTTGACACGGGGGCACCCTCTACTGAAACCCCTTCGGGCTTCCTGCACTCATGTCTGCCTTCGGCATTCACCTTGTCATCCAGGCCAAGCCAGTCACTGCGCTGGCTGCCAGGGTCAAGGCTTAACATACCGCAAAGAATGCCGTGCGCTTCAGCACATTCAACCGTTGCATCAAGGTCGCTTAGTAAGTGTTGGTAATCATCGTAATCAGGCATGGCAGTGTACTAGAATTATTATGCGCACAATAACGTGTGCTCGCTGCAATATTGGCTAAGATTTAGGCGTTAGAATACCAGTATAGCCGAATAGGTGAAAAATAATGGCGTTGACCCCCTTATAAGGCCGATTTATAGTAGCGTAATCATTCTTTGGAGGTGACTTATGGGTGAGTCAAGCGCCCCGAATATTATCGATTTTCCCCGCTTTGAGTTTTGGGTTGGTGAACTTATCGATACCTGCGAGCAACTCAAGCAGGAGAATATGAATTTGCGCCAAGAGCAATCAACGCTGCTTGATGAAAAAACATGTTTGGCAGACCGTAATAATAGGGTTACGCAGCGTTTGCAAACCTTGATTGGTCGTCTTAAAAAGATGGAGGCAGTTTAATGGAGGCTGATCGTGTGTCAGTTGCGGTTCAAATTTTAGATAAGGAATATCGTTTTTCTTGTCCTGAAGAAGAGAGCGAAGCCTTAGTGGGTGCGGCGCGTTGTGTTAATCGCAAAATGGCTGAAATTCGTGACTCAGGTAAAGTCATTGGTCTCGAACGGATGGCCATCATGGTCGCGATTAATATCGCCCATGAGTTGCTTGATCTTAATGGCTCAAGCAGGGGTACGAATACTGAATTGCCAAAACAGCTTGCGGTATTGCAAGATAAGGTTGAAAAAGCGATTAGTCATGCGCGTCAGATGGAGATCTAGCTTGCAACAATGCTGTTGCTTTGCTAATAAAAAGCATAAAATGATAATGCACTTTCTGCGGCGTTTGTTATACGCCGACAAACCTCTTGAGCTATAAGTATAAATCCGGGAGGCTTCGCGAGAGTTGTTGTGCATGTCCGCTAGCCGGAAAGCCTGATACGCTCGCTTGGCCACCCACTTGAACCCTTGGTTCAAGAATGTGGCTAGTGACGGCGGCTGTGGAAAGTGCCTTATTTTTTAATGATAGCTAATGATTAGCAAATGATTAGCAAAAAAAGTCGACAACAAAGCTCTTTGCGGGAAGTGCTACGCGCAAAACGACGACAGTTAACGGGTTTTGATCGTATCGATAAGACCCATGTACTAATCAAGCAAATTCTGCGTCACCATGCTTATCAAACCGCTAAACACATCGCATTTTATGCTGCTTTTGATGGCGAGGTAGATATTGCGCCATTATTGTTGCATGCATACAACAATAATAAGCATTGTTACCTTCCGGTTATGCCAAAATTTTCTGGTCAACGATTACGTTTTGCACCTTACTCTCCTGGTGTGGCAGAAAAATTAAACCGTTTTGGCATAAGCGAACCTGTTTACCGGACTGGAACAGTCTGTTCGGCATCAAAACTTGACCTCGTTTTAATGCCGCTAGTTGGTTTTGATACGAGCGGGCAACGTTTAGGGATGGGTGGTGGCTATTATGATCGTTGTTTTGAGTTTCGCCGCAATCGATCACATTGGAAGACACCTTTGTTGTTAGGCGTTGCTTTTGAATGTCAAAAAATTGATACATTAGCTAGCCAACCCTGGGATGTGGCCATGGATGCCTGCATTACAGAGAAAAAAGGGTATGAGTTTTCATATTGAAAGACAATTACAGGCACCATGCCAGTACCAGTGATTTAAAAAGGCATCCCCCTAATAAAACAGAGCACCGGAGTGGTGTACGTAATAATTGAATGCACTATTAGAATAGACACTCAAAGGCGTGTTGGTGGGAAAGTATTCTACCTTGAGCACGCAGAAAAATATCTCTCAAGAGGAGGCTAAAAAAAGCTCTTTTGAGGGGGTGCATAGTCCACCACTGCAACTACTAAACCCACGCAATTGTGCAACCTTGCAGGTTGTAAACAAGTGTTCTATAGAGCTTCATAGCTTTCGATAGGCAGGGTAAACGCCATGATTCGATAGATGATTTTAAAAATCACGTTGGTTGAACTTGATGTGAAGAAGTTTAAGTGCATTGCCATTGCTAACAGAGTTAAAACAATGTGAAGCGTTTAGCAAAGAAGCGGTTGCTTGAAAAAGAAAGCAACTTTACGTCATGACTATAAATAAAAAGGAATGGATCTTCATTATATAGGCTGTTGTGATAGGCGTTACATGGCATTATTTTTCTTTTGTTGGATTAGCAGGGCTAAATTTTTTCCTAACAAAGCTCAATTCATCTCAATCAGTGTCGATATACAGACTGGTACAAAACCTGTAATAGTTAAATTGTTAATATTGATTTGTTAAGTCTGCAAATGGTTTGGTGTTAAAAAACTGGCATTGTTTGTCAAGATGATTATACTTAACCCCGAACGGTCCCCTTGGAGGAATTAAGATGGCAGTTAAAAAGAAAGCTAGTGCTAAAAAACGCGTTGCAGCAAAGAAGAAATCTGCAACAAAAAAGAAGGTAGTAACTAAACGTAGGATTACCGCTAAGAAGAAAATAGCTAAGAAGAAAGTAGCTAAGAAGAAAACAGCTAAGAAGAAAACAGCTAAGAAGAAAACAGCTAAGAAGAAAACAGCTAAGAAGAAAGTAGCTAAGAAGAAAGTAGCTAAGAAGAAAGTAGCTAAGAAGAAAGTAGCTAAGAAGAAAGTAGCTAAGAAGAAAGTAGCTAAGAAGAAAGTAG
>JAESQP010000091.1 GCA_016765075.1 Gammaproteobacteria bacterium | reverse complement strand
TCTCAAGCTTGGTATCAGGCACGCGAAGACAAAAAAGCAATCCCACCGATGCAACGTGCGGCAGAACAAAGTGAAAAGGGTGAGCTTTATATTCGACTAGCGCAGTCTTATTTGAATTTAGAGCAGTGGTCAGAGGCCGTAAAAGCGATTGAGCAAGGCCTGAAAAAAGGCGGCATCAAGAAACCAGGCACTGCCAACATCATGCTGGGCAGCGCCCTGTTTAACTTGAAAAAGTTTGGTAAAGCACGCAAGGTATTTTCCACCGTGTCAGCGTCCAAAGCAAAAGGTAACAGCAAGACCGCAAAGACTTGGTTAGCGTTTCTGGATTCTGAAATTCGTCGATCAAAATTAGAGCAGGAAACAGCGCCAGAATTTGAACGCAGTCTGGAAGCACAAGAAAATATCGAAGGACTCTCCTGAGAAAAGAGCACCTTATATTAGTTAATATAGAATATTTTTACCTGAAATATAACCCATCCACATACATACATCAAAGGCTCCTTGGCTAGCAATACAAGTAAAAATTTGCACCTTATGCCATGAGGTTTTTCATCCTTTGGTACTGCGGAGTCTAAATCAGTGCAAATAAAATGATTCAGAATCGATTGGTTTCAAATGTTAGTATCGCCACATGAAGGACTACCTGCCAAAGCGAATTGTTTGTTTGACCGAAGAGACCACCGAGCTGCTTTATTTGTTGGGTGAGCAAGATCGTATTGTGGGGATATCTGGTTTCACTGTTCGCCCACCGCAAGCACGTAAAGAAAAACCACGTGTTTCTGCATTTACTTCAGCTAAGATCGATAAAATTCTTGCGTTGAAGCCTGACCTGGTTTTGGGTTTTTCTGATATGCAGGCAGACATTGCGGCGGAGCTGGTACGCCACGGTGTTAATGTGCATATTTTTAACCAGCGCTCGATTGATGAAATATTATCGATGATACTCATGCTGGGTGCAATGGTGGGTGCTCAAGATAAGGCTCAGGTATGGGTGCATAGCTTTAATCAAAAAGCAGATGCTTTACGTTGCCAATGCTTTGACAGGCCAAAACCCAAAGTCTATTTTGAGGAATGGGATGATCCCATTATTACCGGTATTCAATGGGTATCAGAGTTAATCGAGCTTGCTGGGGGCATAGATTGTTTCACTGACCATGCGCAACAATCTTTGGCAAAAAACCGTATTGTTGCCGATCATCAAGAAGTCATTGATAGACAGCCCGATATTATTATCGGTTCCTGGTGTGGCAAGAAATTTCGACCTGAAAAAGTAATGTTACGTGAAGGTTGGCATGAAATTCCTGCTGTCATAAATCAGCATGTTCATGAAATAAAATCGTGCGATATTTTGCAACCTGGGCCAGCTGCCTTGACAGATGGGCTCGCCCAAATTAAAACGTATATCGATCAGTGGCGTACTGAGATATCAACAGCCAAATGAGCAAGACAAAAACGGCATGTGCTCAATGTGGTGCGGTGTTCGCTTGTGGTGCTGTTGATACTAACGCTCTGTGTTGGTGTCAATCTTATCCTGCCGTGTTGCCACTGACAGATAAAAAGGCATGCTTGTGTGCAAACTGTCTCAAGCAGTGTTTAGTGGATGGCTTGCCAGCTTATTTGCAATCCATTGAACATGATAAAGCTTTGGTGCTGGCATCAAACTATTCTGCTGAGAATGACTTAGAAGAAGGCATTGACTACCAGATGGAAAATGGATTGATGACCTTTTCTGCCTGGTATCATCTAAAACGCGGCTATTGTTGTGATAATGGTTGTCGCCATTGTCCCTACCCGAAAAATAAAACATGAAAAGACAACGTGTCATGTTGTCATGGAGCAGTGGTAAGGACTCTGCTTGGTCTTTACATACGATTCAACAATCTGATGACTATGAAGTTGTTGGCATATTCACCACGGTCAATGCTGAGTTTCAACGTGTTGCCATGCACGGTGTTAGGTTGGAGTTACTTAGGCAGCAAGCTCAGGCGATGGCTTTACCCTTAACGGTTATCGAAATTCCTTATCCTTGTTCCAATATTCAATACGAACAAGCCTTGTCTGTTTTTATTACACAGGCGCAAGAGGACGGTATAGAAGGGCTAGTATTCGGCGACTTGTTTCTTGAAGATATTCGCCAATACCGAGTCACCCAACTGGCTGGCACAGGCTTATCGCCGATATTTCCACTGTGGCAGATACCGACAGATGAATTAGCCATGACGATGGTTGAAGCCGGACTCAAAGCAGTGATCACTTGTGTTGACCCCAAGCAATGCCCAAAAGAATTTGCTGGCCGGGAATTTAATGCAGAGTTGTTGGCTGATTTACCACCTTCGGTTGATCCCTGTGGTGAAAGGGGTGAGTTTCATACTTTTGTCTTTGCTGCGCCGTTTTATAACAAGGCAATTGATATTACTGTCGGTGAGGTAGTTGAGCGCGAAGGTTTTGTCTTTGCTGATGTATTGCCAGGTTTCTTAGGCAAAAGCGATACAGTGTTAGCTGGCTAGCAGCTATGATTCTTTTATTTCATAGGGCATGGTAATCAATGACAGTGCGGTATCGGTATCATCACCCAGGTAAAGGTCTTTGTTTTCTTTATGTTTAATTTGCAAGACAGCTAGCGCTGCAAATTCGTTGTCTTTTGTTTTTACGATAGAGACGATTTTTCCAGCACTTTCGTTGCTATTGGTTTCAGAGCTATAAATACCATCGCCAGCCAAAGGCTGTTCTGTACAGATAATATGCAAGTGATACATACGTCGTTTGAGCTTGCCCAGGTGATGCATACGGGCGACGACCTCTTGGCCGGGATAGCAGCCTTTGTTAAAACTCAAGCCGCCGACCAGGTCAAGGTTCATCATTTGCGGGATAAAAGCACCCTGGATTTTTTCTATTAATGTTGGCTGACCTTGCTGAATATCGAGTAAGCGCCAGACGCTATTGTCACAGATCAAATTATCTTTCGATAGCATGCTCCATGCCTGGCCAAGCTGGTTATTATCGCCAATGATTAGGTGGCGAGCTAACTCGCCATCAAGCCTGGCCAAAATTAGACCATTATTATCAATGGATGCGTCGCATGGCGATAGTGCGGCATCTGTGATCAGGTCTGATGTATTGTTTGATACTTGCTGAGCAAAACCGATACATTGCAGCTCGCTTGGCTCAAATTTAACTTCGGCCATGAGTACAAACATTTGCAAGCGTTTAACCACATTTGATGAAATCGATTGATCAATTATCATCAAGTATTTATGTGTTAATCGAATCAAGTAGAATAATGCAATGAGTCGGCCTTTAGGGTCACAATAACCGTTCAGTTGTAGTGTGTTTTTATCAAGCGCCTCAACATCATTGGTCAGTTGGCCGTGAAGAAATTTTTTGGCATCTGCACCATGAATTTCAATGACCTTAAGATTGTTGATTTGGCAAAGTAGATTTTGCTGGAGAATATCGCTAGTACTATCTGATAAGGCCATGTTGCCGAGAATTTCTGGATACTGCTTATTGCTCATAGGTCAGAGTGCTCTAGTTTGTTATGCTGTACGGGAAGTATTAGCGGTATTAATGATACGGAATACCAATCAAGATGTGTAACAAAATAAAATCCACTTTGATAGGGTTGCTCGGCGCATGGACTTACAACGCCCAGTCTTTTTAAAGCTGTCCCAAATTCATTTCCCGGCAATGGCCTTGGTGTCGATTTTGCATCGGGTTGCGGGTGTCATATTGGCTATCGCGATGCCATTGGTGGTCTACTTTCTGTCTATTTCGCTCGAAAGTAGAGACAGTTATCAGCAGTTGTTGAACCATCTGCTAACAATACCCATAAAGTTGTTGCTAGTGCTTGTCTTATGGGCATTTGGCCATCATGTTTTTGCTGGTTTTCGCCTGCTACTTATCGATTTTTATGCTCGACCAGTACAAGGTCGGGACTCGGCACGAGTGGTGCTTATACTCAGCGCCTTGAGTTTGGTTTTGGCAGCCTGGGTGGTGTTACTGTGATCACTTCAATACTGGTGCTCCTTCAAGAGGATATTGCCGTGTTCAGCGTTGCTGTGGCATTTGGCATCAAGGCACAGCTCGCAGGCAAGGGTTGTTCCCTTGGCAAGCGCTGTAACGCCGAGGCGAAATGCCACAGCAACGCCCGAAGGGTTGGCCTATCAACGCCCATGGTTACGTTGCATCTCTTGCAAAGGGAACATGAGCCGCGCCTTGCCATGAACGTTGACAGACCAACTGAACACGGCAATATCCTCTTGAAGGAGCACTAGGCATGCACGCTTGGTTGCTACAACGACTGACAGCCGTGTTTATGCTGGCCTGTTTTATTGCGGTTATTTTTTATTTCTTATTATCACCGCCGCAAAATTATTCAGAATGGCGTGGGATGGTCACTGCCACCCCGGTAGCGTTGTCGAGTATTTTGTTTTTTATGGCCATATCTCTGCATGCGTGGATAGGGCTACGCGATATTGTCATCGATTATGTGCATCGTTTTTCTCTTCGAGTATTGCTACTTGGCTTGATCTTCATTATGTTGTTTGGTCAAACCCTTTGGTTGTTTCTGGTTTTATTAAAGGCGATGTACCCCGAGAGTAGGTTGTTATGAGTAGTGATATTGCCAATATTCCACGGCGCCGTTTTGATACTTTAGTTATCGGTGCCGGTGGTGGTGGCCTGCGTGCCGCTTTGCAATTAGCGCGCGCTGATGTGACAGTTGCAGTCGTGTCCAAGGTCTTTCCAACACGGTCACATACCGTCGCAGCTCAAGGTGGTGTTAATGCGGCATTGGCCAATGTAACAGCAGATAACTGGCATTGGCATATGTACGACACGATAAAAGGCAGTGATTATCTGGGCGATCAAGACGCCATCGAATATATGTGCCGTGCGGCGTCACGTATGGTGATAGAGCTTGAGCACATGGGCGTACCGTTTTCGCGTTTAGACAACGGCAAGATTTATCAACGGCCGTTTGGTGGTCAAAGCCAGGATTTTGGTGGTGACCAGGCATCGCGTACGTGCGCTGCTGCTGATCGTACCGGACATGCAATTTTGCATACGCTCTATCAACAAAATCTCAAATCAAAGACACATTTTTTTGACGAGTATTTCGCTATTGATCTCATCAGCGATAAAGACCAAAACGTACTGGGTGCATTGGTGCTTGAGATTGAAACGGGTGAGTTGCTTATTATTGAAGCCAAGACAACGTTGATTGCCACCGGTGGGGTTGGCCAGTTATTTCGTACTAATACTAACGCCCGTATTAATACGGGTGATGGTATGGCCATGGCCTTGCGTGCGGGTATTCCGCTACAGGATATGGAGTTTTTTCAGTTTCACCCAACCGGTATTGCGGGTAAAGGTATGCTTATCTCCGAGGGAGTGCGTGGTGAAGGTGGCTATCTCATTAATTGTGATGGTGAGCGCTTTATGCAGCGTTATGCGCCACATGCCAAAGATCTTGCCAGTCGTGATGTGGTCAGTCGTGCCATTGCCACTGAAGTGCGTGAAGGTCGTGGTTGTGGTAAAAACAAAGACTATGTCTTACTAAAACTCGATCACCTTGGTGCCGAACTTATCAAGCAGCGTTTGCCTGGTATTCGTGATACAGCAATGACCTTCTTGGGTATTGATCCCATTGATAATCCCATACCAGTGTTTCCAACGGCGCACTATACAATGGGCGGTATTCCGACCAATCGTTATGGTCAAGTTATGTCATCGGTGGCGGGTGGTGCTGAGGAAGCGGTGCCAGGATTGTATGCAGCGGGGGAATGTGCCTGTGTGTCGGTGCATGGCGCCAATCGGTTGGGTGGCAATTCTTTGTTAGATATTATTGTTTTTGGTCGTGCGGCTGCCAATCATATTATCGCTTATCTTAAGGAAAATCGTCATCATAAGGCATTTGATGATAACGGTATTGCAGCATCTTTAGCACGGTTAGCGCATTGGGATAGAAAGGGCGAAGGTGAGACAGTTGCTGGATTAAGAAGCGAATTACAGGCAGCGATGGAAGAATATTGTGGTGTCTTTCGCACTGAAGCTGTTTTGCAGCTTGGTGTCGATAAGGTTAAAACTATTAAGCAGCGTTTGCTAGATGTCACTTTGCAGGATCATAGTAAGGTCTTTAATACCGCGAGAATTGAATTGTTGGAATTAGAAAATTTAGTTGATATTGGCTTAGCAACTGTTGAGTCTGCATTGGCACGTTGCGAAAGTCGTGGCGCACATTGCCGTATTGACTATCCGCAGCGTGATGATACGCACTGGCTTAAGCATTCGCTCTACCATCTTGAAGAAGGTGTTGTTGATTATAAGCCGGTAAGGATGAAGCCAATCTCTGTTGCCTCATTTCCGCCGAAAGAGCGAGTGTACTGATGGAAATACGTATATACCGCTATAACCCTGAAACTAATGATTCGCCCTATATGCAGAATTATCAGCTTGACAGCATAGCTGACGACGCAATGTTGCTCGATGTATTAAAAGCAATAAAAGTGCAGGATGAAACGCTCAGTTTTCGACATTCCTGTGGTGAAGGGGTGTGTGGTTCGGATGTAGTCAATGTTATGGCCGCAATGTATTGAGTTGTATTACTGCGGTGAGTGACTTAAAGCAGCCAATCGCTATACGACCGTTACCGAGTATGCCAGTAATTCGTGATTTGGTGGTGGAT
>JAESQP010000090.1 GCA_016765075.1 Gammaproteobacteria bacterium | reverse complement strand
CGGATATTGATGGCGACGGTGACCTTGACCTGGTCGTGGGCAATAATGCACAGCCCAACCGCGTCTATGTCAACGACGGCAGCGGCAATTTTACTGTCAGCACGCAGGCGCTGGGCGCCAATAACACCCAATCTGTGGCACTGGCGGATATTGATGGTGACGGCGACCTTGACCTGGTGGCGGGGAATTTTGGAGAGGCCAACCGAGCCTATGTCAACGACGGCATGGGCACCTTTACTGTCAGCACGCAGGCGCTGGGCACCAATGACACCACCTCTGTGGCACTGGCGGATATTGATGGCGACGGCGACCTTGACCTGGTGGCGGGGAATTTTGGACAGGCCAACCGCGTCTATACCAACGACGGCAGCGGCAGCTTTACTGACAGCACGCAGGCGCTGGGCGCCAATTTCACCCGCTCTGTGGCACTGGCGGATATCGATGATGACGGCGACCTCGACCTGGTCGCGGGTAACTTGGGACAGGCCAACCGCGTCTATCTCAACCAAACCAACCCCTGACGCTAAACCATCAAGCCAATGACGCGTCCTTTATCAAGGTGGGTAAAGGACGCTAGGAGCCTGTCGGACTTAGGTGATCGTAGCGAGAAAAAGCCCTTTTGACCCCTTTTTCCGATCCTTTTCGTTAAACAGGAGGGCTCTGCCTGTTAATGATGCATGGCCTGATGTGGCAGCTACGATGGCGCGGCTGACTCAAATACCCCTTGGCTGCAACACTGTTTTTCTTGTCCAATCGTCCGCAATTGGTGAAAATAGCGCTATGCCTGCTACCGATATCGACATCCCCTTAATGAGTACGCCTTGCGACAAACCATTGACCCTGGTCGATGGCTCTTCCTATCTTTATCGCGCCTTTCATGCCTTGTTCAGAGGTTCTTTAACTACTCCTTACGAAGGAAATATTCAATTTGGACATTATCAATCTTGTCAGCTATCTAGCGATAGGCGCCTTCGCTGGCACATGTGCTGGCCTGTTCGGTATTGGTGGCGGCATTATTATCGTACCAGGGCTGGTACTAATATTTACCGCGCTACAATTTAGCAATGATCATCTCACCCATATCGCCATCGGCACGTCTTTGGCTACGATTATTGTCACTAGCAGCGCATCGGCCTGGACACATCATCGTCATAAGACAGTTCGCTGGCCGCTGATTTGGCGTTTACTGCCGGGCATTATCGTTGGCGCAATGGTGGGGGCACTATTCGCCGACAGCCTATCAAGTGATAGCTTGCAACAACTGTTCGGGCTGCTACTGGTTATTTTAGCTATCAAGTTATTACTTAAGCTATCACCGCACAGAGGCGACTTTACGCCGCACAAAATCGAGATGCCTGTCGTTGGCACCCTTATCGGCAGCCTCGCCTCATGCCTGGGCATTAGCGGTGGCGTATTGGCAGGTCCCTACCTCATCTTGCGCGGTCAATCCCTGCGCCATGCCGTAGCAACAGCGTCAGCCGTGGGTGTCCCTATTGCCTTGACCGGCACTATCAGTTTTATCATTACAGGATCCGATGCTGTCGGGCTACCAACCATGAGTAGTGGCTATGTTTATTGGCCCGCGTTCGCAACAATTAGCGCAGCAACACTGGTGTTTGCCCCTATCGGCGCCCGTCTGGCATACAAACTCAATCCCGTAATATTGAAAAAAGCATTTACCTTGCTACTTATCGTCATCGGCATAAAAATGCTTTTCGGTTAGCTATCTCAACCAAAATAGTGACGAATTAGGCTAGAATAAGGGTTATTGTGCCCACAACCGGGCAATTCTATTGCTAATTCGGAGTTACCCATCCCCATGTCTACACTCGTCACACCTCACGGCGCGGATCAACTTAAGCCCTTATTGCTGGAAGGTGCAGAATGCAATGCAGAATCAGCCCGCGCCGCCAAACTGCCACAGGTGCGGATTAGCTCACGCGAAGTGGGTGATCTCATCATGTTGGGTATCGGCGGTTTTACCCCGCTGGATGGGTTTATGGATAAGGCAGATTGGCAGGGCGTGTGTGACAACTACACCCTGGCCAATGGTTTGTTTTGGCCTATTCCCATTACACTTTCTACTGACCCAAGCACGGCTGACACCATTAACACTGGCGATGAAATCGCTTTAGTCGATAGTGGAAGCCAGGACATCATGGCGACCATGACCGTCAGCGAAAAATACTCTATTGATAAAGCACACGAGTGCGAAACCGTATTTAAAACCACAGACACTGAACACCCCGGTGTGCAGATGGTTATGGCACAAGGCGACATTAATCTCGCTGGCCCGGTTAAGGTGTTATCGCAAGGTAATTTCCCGACGGCCTTCAGTGATTATATGACGCCAACGCAAACGCGCGCCTTGTTTGAAGCAAAAGGCTGGAGCACCGTCGTAGCCTTTCAAACCCGTAACCCCATGCACCGCTCACACGAGTATTTAGTCAAAGTCGCTATCGAAACCTGTGACGGCGTCATGATTCATTCACTGTTGGGTAAACTCAAACCTGGTGATATCCCGGCTGATGTGCGCTCTAATGCCATCAGCACATTAATTAAAAATCACTTTGTTGATGACACCGTCATACAGTCGGGTTATCCGCTTGATATGCGTTATGCTGGGCCACGTGAAGCTTTGTTGCATGCTCTGTTTCGCCAAAATTACGGTTGCTCACATTTGATTGTTGGTCGCGACCATGCCGGCGTGGGTGATTACTATGGCCCGTTTGACGCTCACCATATTTTTGATGAAATCCCTGATGGCGCATTACAAACGCAAGCGTTGAAACTGGACTGGACATTTTGGTGTTACAAATGTGGTGGCATGGCGTCAATGCGCACTTGTCCACATGATGCCGAGGATCGCTTACTGTTGTCTGGTAGCAAGCTACGTAAAATGCTATCGGAAGATGATGACGTACCCGCCGAGTTTAGCCGCCCCGAAGTACTCAAAATTCTACGTAAGTACTACGCCAGCATTAAAGAAGAAGATAAGGTTGAAGTGACGCTAAGCGGGCATTCAGCGCGCTGATACAGATATAAAGCAAAAAGGTATCCCTGATGAATGCAGAGATACCTTTTTTATTGAGGCTACAAAAGTAGCCTGTCAGGCCTAGCCCTTATTTTTCCCCGCACCAGTAACAATGCTTACGAGAGTAAATAATAGCGCAATCGAAATCCCAACGATGACAAATTTTAGTGCGAACGTGTCATTCGTCTCCTTATAGAAATACGCATCTTTCATTAAGCTGTTAGGATCTTTAGATGCGTGACTAGCAGCACCACTAGCCGCAGCTATAACGCTGGTATCAGCGACCACAACGCTCATATACGACCCCGCAGCAAACAGCATACCGAGCAACAATGGCAACATCTTGATAAATTTCATTTGGTTTTACCTCAATTCCCTAATCGAACACCTTAAACAAGCGCCTGACTATACTACCTAGCGACGAAAGCCGCTTAGAATACTATCGTCTGACCAAAAAAGGCAGCCTTTACTGCCATTTTTCATAAAAACAGCCCATTTAAACGACAGTTTTTTGACTTTTCCTCACTACTATATCTTGTGCACAGCTTATACACAGAATATCCTCACAGCAAGTCATTGATTTTGTTAGTGTTTTGTAAGTGATTGATTTTATTGGTATAATTTATTTTATCTGATCTATTGACGTGACCTTAACACGAGCGTAGCCTTAGCAGCTCACCACAATATGTTGTGGTTTCTTAATTCTTCTGTAACAACAAAAACTAGGGGCGCATTTGTGAGCGAGCAGGTTCAACTTAAAGTCGTTGCAACGAATAAAACGATTCCCATGCAGGCTGCCTCAGCGGACATCTGGGACAAAAAATACCGCCTTAAAACCCGCAACGGCGACAACGTCGATGCCGATATAGATGGCACCTATCAACGTGTCGCACGCGCCTTGGCCGATGTCGAAAGCAGCGAAGAAAAACGTGCTGAATGGTATGAAAGTTTCCTCTGGGCACTGCACCACGGTGCTATCCCTGCCGGACGCATACTCTCTAACGCCGGCGCACTGGCTCACAAACCTGCCACCTCAACCATTAACTGTACCGTTTCTGGCACCATCGAAGATTCCATGAATGGCATCCTCAGCATGGTTCACGAAGCTGGCCTGACGCTAAAGGCCGGTTGTGGTATTGGTTACGAGTTTTCCACCTTGCGGCCCAAAGGAGCTTATGTCACTGGCGCCGGCGCCTACACCTCTGGGCCGCTTTCTTTTATGGATATTTACGACAAGATGTGTTTTACCGTCTCCTCCGCTGGCGGCAGACGGGGCGCCCAAATGGGGACGTTTGATGTTGGGCACCCCGATGTGCTGGATTTTATTCGCGCCAAGCGCGAAGACGGCCGCTTACGCCAATTCAACCTGTCGCTGTTAATCACCGATGACTTTATGAAGGCCGTGCTCGAAGAGGGTGATTGGCAGCTAGCCTTCCCACTGACACGAGAAGAGGTCAACGCTGACAATATCGACCTTGAAAACAATAGCAATATTATCTGGCGCGAGTGGCCTAGCCACAGCAGCTATGCCTGTAGCGAGGCAGGTCTGGTTGCCTGCCAAATCTATAAAACACTGCCTGCCCGTCGCTTGTGGGATGCCATCATGGCAGCGACCTATGACTTTGCTGAGCCTGGCTTTATCCTCATCGACAATGTTAATGACATGAACAACAATTGGTTTTGCGAAGACGTGCGTGCCACCAATCCTTGTGTAACAGGCGACACTTGGGTGCAAACTTCACAAGGCCCACGTCAGGTTAGTCAGTTACTGGGACAGTCTGTAGAAATTCAGGTGGATGGAAAGCTTCATTCATCGGGTGCCGAAGGTTTTTTCAAAACCGCAACTAAAGCTACCGTTAGGTTACAAACTGAAGAAGGTTATAGTCTTCGCCTGACAGCTGATCATCGTGTCAAAAGAATTATCAAGCATACTCGTTATGTTACCGAAACAGATTGGTGCGAAGTCGAGAAATTAACAGCAGGCGATAAGATTTTATTAAATAATCATCGAAATAGCCCTGTCTGGCCTGGTCGTTATACTAAAAATCAAGGCTATCTAATGGGCTTGCTAATAGGCGACGGCACACTAAATAAAGACACTGCAGTACTTTCTGTATGGAAAACAGCACAAGTTGTCAATGGCCAGTCTATAAATTTGGGTGTAGAGGCTGTTATGCAAACAGCTTTGGAGGCAGTGGCTGAAATCAAAAAGCGATCTGATTTTAATGGCTGGTCGGAAGTGAAGGGAAGAAACGAATATCGTATAAAACTGGTTGGTTTAAAAAAACTGGCGCAAGAGCTGGGTATGAAGCCAGGCGACAAATGTATTAGCAAATGTTTGGAAAACACCTCCAGCGACTTTTATCAAGGTTTTCTAAAGGGCTTCTTTGATGCAGATGGTTCGGTTCAGGGCGATCTGCAAAAAGGCGTTAGTATCCGTCTTGCCCAATCTGATTTACCTCGGCTAAAAGCGGTACAACGTATGCTTTTACGTTTGGGTATGGTATCAACCATTTATCGTAATCGAAGAAAAACCCAGATTAAAGAACTGCCGAATGGCAAAGGGGGTACTGCTGATTACCAGATAAAACCACAGCATGAACTTGTTATTTCAGGCGATAATATGCTGGTTTTTAAGCAATTGATTGACTTTGCCGATACAGAAAAATCTACAAAATTAGCGTTAAACTTAAAGGCCTATAAACGTAAGATAAATCAGGAACATTTTTTTGCTCGCGTTAAATCCATAAGCCCTGATGCGACTGAAGATGTTTACGATATACAAGTTCCAGGTATCAATACATTTGATGCCAATGGTATTCATGCACACAATTGCGGCGAGCAACCTTTGCCACCTTATGGCTCATGCTTGCTCGGTTCAATTAACCTAACTAAATTTGTCCGCAAAGCGTTTACTGAAGACGCCTATTTTGATTGGGATGAATATAAAGCTGTCGTAGCTATTTTCACGCGTATGCTCGATAACGTCGTTGAAATCAATGGCCTGCCTTTAGAAAAGCAAAGTCACGAAATTATTAGCAAGCGTCGCCATGGTATGGGTTATCTGGGTCTTGGCTCAACCATGACCATGCTGCGCATGAAATATGGTGCCGATGATTCCCTAGAGTTTGCCGAACGTATCACCAAAGAACTCGCCATCACCGGATGGCATGCTGCATTAGAACTCGCACGCGAAAAAGGCCCGGCACCTATTTTACAAAAAGACTTCGTTGTCAACGAAGCTATGCTGCGTAAACGCCCAGAAATGACTAAAGATGGCTGGCAAGTCGGCGATGTTATTAAAGGTAAAGTGCTACACGCAAAATACAGCCGCTATATGCAACGCATTGCCGAAGTTGCGCCCGAACTGGTAGAACAATTGGCAGAAGTGGGCGCACGCTTTACTCATCACAGCTCCATTGCACCCACCGGCACTATCTCTCTGTCGTTGGCCAACAACGCCAGTAACGGTATTGAACCCAGCTTTGCCCATCACTATTCACGTAACATTATTCGCGAAGGTAAAAAGAGTAAAGAAAAAGTTGATGTCTATTCCTTTGAACTATTGGCCTACCGTGAATTAGTCAATGACAAGGCAATGCCTTATTCGGAACAGGCCAATGAAAAACTGCCTGATTACTTTATCTCGGCCGATGATATCAAACCCAAACAACATGTCGATGTGCAAGCTACCGCGCAATACTGGATAGATTCATCCATTTCAAAAACGGCCAACGTACCCACCGACTTTCCTTATGAAGAATTTAAAGACATTTATATCTACGCCTATCAACGTGGACTGAAAGGGTGCACCACCTTCCGCTTCAATCCCGAAGTGTTCCAGGGTGTACTGGTCAAAGAACAAGATCTGGAAAATACCACTTACACCTTTAAGCTTGAAGATGGCACAGAAGTCAGCGTGAAAGGTAATGAAGAGATTGACTATGATGGCGAAACACATTCAGCCGCCAATCTTTACGATGCCTTGAAAGAAGGCTACTACGGTAAATTCTAGTTCGAATATATTTTTAGGAAGATCATCATGGCGACAAAAATAGACAGCAAGATTATCGGCTACCGTGTTGCCGACAAATCAGACAACAGCGTAGCGGATGCCACTACGCCAGCAGCGGAAGAAAAACCCGTATCTAACGTCATTCACATGCATGAAAAGGTTGAACGGCCGGATGTGCTCATTGGCTCTACCTATAAGATTAAAACACCGTTATCTGACCATGCGCTCTATGTCACCGTTAATGACATTATTCTTAACCAGGGCACTGAGCATGAACTACGTCGCCCATTCGAGATATTTATTAACTCGAAAAATATGGATCACTTTCAGTGGATTGTCGCACTCACTCGCATTATGTCCGCCGTATTCCGCAAAGGCGGCGATATCACCTTCCTGGTTGAAGAACTGCATTCGGTGTTTGATCCGCGTGGTGGTTATTTTAAAAAAGGTGGCAAGTTTGTCCCCTCACTGGTGGCTGAACTCGGCAACGTTATCGAACAACATTTAATCAGTATCGGCATGCTTAAAAGCAAAGAACTTGATGAACACCAACAAAAGCTGGTCACAGAAAAACGCGCGCAATTTGAGGCCGCTCAAGCCAAAGTAAACATCACACCAGAGACAAGTGACACCAGCGACTTTCCCGAAGGCTCACAACTGTGCATGAAATGTAATACCCAAGCGATGATTATTATGGATGGCTGTTTGACCTGCTTGAATTGTGGGGATTCAAAGTGTGGCTAGTAAGGAGAAATTCATATTATTCAATATAGACATTTGAACACATTCTTATTCCTGTAATGACAGCAGTGGAGTCATTCTCAAACAGTGTTTTTCGCCTTCATGGCGCGTTATCTTTATTGGTGTAACAAAAGATCTAACATTTAATTGAACACAATAAAAAAAGGCTCCCAAAGGGAGCCTTTTTCTCAGCACCAGAAAATTAGATCATGGCACGAACTGTACTGCAAAACCGTCATCATTACCGGTTGCAACCGTCCAGCCATCGAACTGGGTGTTAGTGACAGCACCGCCACGAACAGCACCGATGTGAGTCAAGTCATAACCAAAGGTATCGTCTGCGACATCCAGGTTAAACGGCATCGCCGCAGAGATGATGAACGGTGAGTTAGTATCCGCTGCATCTACAATCCCAATCCCACCACCAGTCACATTCCCATCCCTATTGGTATTACCATCAAGGAAGCCATTGAGGAACGCAGCATTACCTGTGAGACCATTACCCAAGCCACGGAGGTTATCCAGATACCAACCGGCAGTGAAATTACCAGTACGATCCTGAATTTCACCAGTGAAGTTAATGCCACCTGCTGCGGCATTAAACGTATTACTATTACCAGGACCCATTATTTCAGGACCTGGACCACCGTAATAAACCAAACCATTACCATTGGAGTTATTTGCTGCAACGGTACCTACTGGGAAGCCAGCAATAGCACTACCACGAACAATAGCAAAATTGCTATTAACATCAGCTTCATGGGTACAATGAACACCATCTAAGTAAGTTGGACCTGGAATCGTTGTGTCAATGCCCGTTAGATCTGCGCCGTCGTTAGCCTCATAGCAACCATTACGAAAGTTTGCAATCAATACGTTAGCTAGGCGGATTTGATCAGTATTGTCAGCAAAGATAATACCCACTTCGTTATCAGCAACATTGCCGTTGCCATCTTCACTCGAATCGTCACGGCCAACCAATGTTGCGTTGACGATACGTGGGTTTGAGCCTTCATTAACATCGAAACTGATACTTTCACTGGCATAGATACCTGCACGACCCGTGCTGCCATCTATGTCAGAAGAGTGAATGACCATCAAGTCTTTAATTAACCCTCTAAAGTCACGGTACCAAACACCATCACGACCAGAGCCGGTCGCCAATAACCACGCCATACGCGGATCACCGTTTAGGATGTGAAAACCATCGCGTGCAGAGTTGTGTGATTGCACGAAGGTTAGCGTCGTCGTGCTATCAACGCCGTTAACAACGATATTGTCTTGATAAGTGACTGCTGGTTCACCGTTGAGAGAGACGTCTACTGACGCACCAGCTTCAGCCACTACGACGTAATCAAGATCGTTAACACCTTGTGTCGCTGCAGTAAGCGTCGTGCCGTTGAAGCCTCGCAGGAATACGCCACCCCATTCGCCGCTGCCACTAACATTGGCATCGTCAGAGAGGAACTGTACGGGGGCTGCGCTAGTACCATTGGCCTGTAACGCAGAGCCTGGAAAAACCAATACATGGTCAGTTGCACCGGCATTGTCACCGCGAATTTGCGTGCCTGCATCAATATCCAGGATTGCGGCTGAAGACATATCACCAATTTGTAATTTGCCTTCTAAAAACCAGGTGACGGCAGAACTCATTATTGCATCTTCAGTCAATGTGCCGGTGACCTGGCATTGGCTTACACCGAGGTCAGTGACTGTCAAGTTGCCAACAGCAGGACAAGCTGTATCTGCAACTAATGTGTTATTACCGCCGCTGCCACCACACGCCACAAGCGTTGCCATAGCGGGCACAGCCAAGGCCAGGCGTATTGTTTGTCTTAAATTCATTCTTCTCTCCTTTTGATTGTGTCAATATTATGCAGGGTGTAAGAGTACGTTGATGGCCTCAAGGGTTCATTAGCTAGCGAAAAAATAAAGGGGGTGGGTAATATATTGCGCTACCGTGGTATTGCGATCTTTGCTACTACGCTTATTTCAAGCGGTAATTCAGTTGTAATACAAGCTCGGGCGATAATATGGGTTCGCTGCCAAACAGGAGGGTTCCATCCTCACTGTTCCAGCCATAAGAAAGATCAAAATTAAGTGCAGCCGTCGATATGCCCAGGCCAAGGCGCGCATAGTGATAATCAACCAATTGAGATTCCGACAGTTGCTGCGTACCTGCTTGTATCGACCAGTAACTGCGCGAGCTGATATTGTTTGTATAGCTTAGCTCGGTGCCAAATGCTTCGGTGTCTCGTTCGTAATAATCCGGCGAGTAGTCAAAACTGAATGACCAATTATCACGGTAGGCAAACTGTAGCACTATTTCAGTGAAGTCCCATTCAGCGACCGAGCCTGGAAACGCTCGGTGCTGAAGTGATAAGGCGCTGTACCAGTCTTTACTCAGGAGATGATCAACACCGGCATAGAGTGCAACTGAACGCTGTCGTTGTTGTTCAACCACCACCCTGGCTTCATGCGCTTCAAAGCCGAGGAAAACCGAAGATTGCAAGCGCCATTCACCATTGATGCCTATACTCGGTTCGCCACGGGTTTCAGTCGTACCATCGTAGACCCAGTCTGACGCAGCTTGTACAACAAGTCCCAGTTCATTTTCTCCGTCGTAGGCGATTACCTGAGGGCTCAGAATCAAACACGCCCATAGCATGGGTGATTGGACAGCTTGGCGGCTAAAGTTGTAATACACGGAGAAGTTTGTTGTTCTTTTAAAGATGCTTACATCATAGCTTGGTTTGAAGCTAACGTGCTGCTGCGACTAAAAGTGTTAAACAATTGTGAAGTAATTAACAAGGTATTACGAATGGGTTTTAGCTTAGCCATTGCTGAAGATTGGCCACGATTTGCTTTCTCGTTGCCTTAGGGTAACGACTGATTAAACAGGCTGCCATTGCAGAAATATGTGGTGTCGCAATAGAATGGCCAGAGACAAGTTCGTAACCAGCCATAGGTGTGAGTGATAGAGCATGCCGTGGTGCGTAAAATATATTGCCAGCAACAGGATGCTGAGTATCGCCATCAGTCCCATAGGCGTAAATGACACCGGGTTGTGGCATTGGAAAACGTTCTTTCGCTGAACGATTTTCGTCATAGGCAGCAACCACTAACGTCTTTTTCTTTAGTAAGAGCGCTAGCAATTTAGCTAAAATTTTGTCGTGAGGGCCAGTCAAGCTTAAATTGAGGATATCAGGCTGTAAATCGATTGCCGCATCAAATGCCAAAGCAAGAGTCAGCGTATTACATATCCCCCTATTGTTTGCGTCTTGCCAACAGCCACGTAGTAAATGCACATTGGCATCATTAGCTAACCCAGCGATCCCCTTAGAGGTGCTAGGTTTGGCTGCAATTAGTCCGACTACTGCCGTGCCGTGCGCTTCTTTGCTTTGCAGTCCGCGCTGACCGGCGAAATTGGCTTGCGTAATTCTGCTACGTAGCAAGTCAGGGTGGCTGGTATCGGCCGACGTATCGATCACGGCAATGTTGACATTATTGCCACGTTGGCTAATTTCATTAAAAAATTTCTGATTAAATTGATGGCCAAATTGATTAACAGGTAATTCGCTTATTCCAGCGCCGGTATTGCTATTCTTCACTGCAAAACGGTTAAACGGTTGCACCCAACGTACGCGCTCATCGTTTTGCAGTGCATCGAGCACCTCATCCGCAGGCTGGACGATGGCAAAGCAATGCACATTCAAATTTCTTAAAGGCCACTCCGATAAAATAGACAGGCCGTGGTCATCGGCGATGGCTGCCGCTCTTGCGTGCAGCAGCGGATCATCTTTGTAGTCAAGACGGGCAGAATAGCCAGGGCCGGATACGCCGCGCTTACGGCGCTCACTACGTGGGTCGTCGATAACAACGATCATTACCTTGTCAGCATTTTCCAGCTCTGCAACGCTGGCATCAGGGCTTGACGCGCAGCCCACCATCAGGGCAAAGATGCCTGACATAATAAGTGCTCGGTATGTATTTCGAAAGTGTGACATGGGGGCTATTGTGCCTGCTTTAATTGTATAAATTTCACTCGCCTATCTTGCTCCAGTTGTTTTGCAACCAGCTCAAGTTGCATGGATGTGTTGGCTATTACATCCATTGCGTTAGCCTCTGGGTAGCGTTTTACCATTTTTAAATCGTAATCGTTAAGCAAGCGGTTAAGTGCCGATTCGTCCAAATTATCTTTATTGATGATGCGTAAAATAGGCTTGTCATAGGTAAGCGGGATATCCGACAGCATCTCGAACTGGTTAATTGGCGGCTCAGCTTGCGGCAAATAAGCAACGATAACCGCAACCAGCATGACAACGGCGAATGAAGATCCCCACGTCAGCCAACGTGAAGCGTGTGAGGCCGATGAACCCTCCAGCTTATCCGCGATTTCTGCGAACTGTGAAACATGCGTTGGCACTGCTTGCTCTGAGGTAATGGCCGACTGAATATTACGCTCAAATTCGACCATTTCCCGTAGTTGCGCGTCTTGCGCCATGGCCAAATCCAGCCTTTCAGTATCTGCATCGGACAGGTGTCCATTGAGGTAATCAGCGATCAAGCCTTCCAGCGGGTGAGTACGTTTAGTATGACTCATCATTCATTCTCTCATTATTTTTTCGTTGTCTCTTCAACAAAAGTACGAATCTTTTTTCGCGCATGGTGCAAACGCGTTTTTACCGTATTCGTCGGGCATTGCACGATTTGGCCCACCTCTTCAGTGGAGTAACCACTAAAATAACTGAGCTCAATAACCAGTCGATGTTTTGCTGACAGTCTTGCCAACGCGCTATCGATAAGGTCTGCCTGTTCTGTTGCCTCATGCAGCGATGCACTACTGGGCAGATCACTTTGTCCAAGCGTATCCAGTACGCTTTGGCGCGATTGCTGTTTTTTCACCATACGCAGACAAGTGCGATAGGCGATGGAGAAAACCCAGCTGGAAACCTTCGATTGCCCCTGATATTGATGCGCTTTGTGCCACACCTTAAGCATGACATCGTTATAGGCCTCTTCAATCAGGCTATTATCATAGGTTAAGCGCCGTAAAAAACCACTTAGCCTCGGTCGATACTGCACATAGAAGGCTTCCATAGCAGTATGATCCCGCGCCGAAGCAATGCGTTCAATTAGCTCGCGATCTTTTTGATCACGTTGCGCTTGCGCCTCTGAAGAAGGGGTGATTTGCCTGTGTTTTGACAGCGATACAGTCATTATGCAGAGCCTGCAAATAAGCTGGAAACACGATATTACTGAAAACTCAAATGAGAATTTCTAATATACAGTGTGTGTGGGAACCTGCTTTAAAGCCTAGGGGATTGTCGGCTTAAGTTCAAGCTTGGTGGGACGAAAAAGACCAGCGTCACTCAAGGCAACTTTGGCGCACCCTATTCTTCAGGATCGATCGCCTGAATCGTATTGTCGCGCTGCTGTATCTTAATATCGCTTTCCTGTATAGCCATCTCCTCTTCAGCAACAACGGTCTCTTCCGAGGCGCGAATGCCTATATGGTATGCAGCAAAACCCGGCATAACGACTTGATTAACCGCCATGCCGATAATACGGCCATCGTACGACGCACGAAGCTTGGACTCTTCGTTAGTGATAGGATCGATAATGCTACCAAGAATATCGCCTTTATCAACGGAATCACCTAACTCAATACGGCTTAATAAAATACCACCCTGCGCTGCACGAACCCAATGTGATTGATAATAAACCGGCTTTGGTTCACCCCAGGTAAACAAGCGTGAATACATGT
Organism: Gammaproteobacteria bacterium; assembly: GCA_016765075.1. Taxonomy (NCBI): domain Bacteria; kingdom Pseudomonadati; phylum Pseudomonadota; class Gammaproteobacteria; species Gammaproteobacteria bacterium. Next base: position 27,202 of record JAESQP010000090.1, on the reverse strand, counting down.
CTTCACGCTCAAGCAGGGCGTTAATACTTTTAACACCGGCTTTTACTTCACTTTCTTGCAAGCGCAATGATTCACCGACTTCAAGTGTGACGGCAACAATGCCCTGCTGCAATGAGGCAACACGTAACATGCCTGGGCTGCCCTCACTATGGACGACGGCAATATCATCAAAACCTTCACTAAATTCGGCCACATCGGGGTTTAACATATTCGCCCGCAACTGAGGTAGGTTTGTGCGGCGAAAAGAGCCGGTATGTAAATCAATCAACGCATCACAATGTTGAATCACTTCGGTAAACAAAGAGTGTGCAATACGTGAAGCTGAGCTGCCTTGAGGATCGCCAGGGAAAAAACGATTGAGATCGCGACGATCAGGTAAGTAGCGCGAGGCGCGCTGAAAGCCTTGCAGATTGACAATGGGTACACCAATAATTCTTCCGTGGAGTTTTTTGGGGTCGATGTCGTACATTACACGGCGTACTATCTCGATACCGTTTAACTCATCACCATGAATGGCGGCGGTCAAACACAGTGTTTTGCCACGATGCTTGCCATTAATAACTAATACGGGTGTTGGCAGATTAAGTCCACTGATGCCCACATTAGGCGACCAGGCCAAGCGTGTGGCAATGCCTGGCGTGACTTCAGAACCGAGGATAATAAATTTATCTTCGCTATCTGCCTGCCGCGCAACATCATCTTTATTTGCTTCATCTGGTTTACTTTCAATGGGCGTTGGTTGTTCGGTGATGCCAGCATCTTGTGGTGCCACTTCTACCGGTACTGGCAGCGGAGCAATGTCTTTCAGGTCAACAGAGGGCGCGACAGCAGCTTGCGCTACCTTGTCATCATTAATATCGTTGGTTGCGATGAGCACATCCTCCGCAATGACTAACGCAGGGCTGCCAAAACAAAGAGAAAATAGCAATATCAGGCTAACAAGTGATCGCAAGATTGTGTTCCATGAATTGATCAGAGATTCCCTAGTGTGGTGTAACGGATAAAGGGCACCTATCAGAGACCCACAAATGACTCAAGACAAGGCGTAGCCTGCAATGAAGGGTTGTTCCCTTGATAAAGGCTATAACGTAGTATTGAGTCATTTGTGGGTCTCCCTTCGGGCGTAATGAGAAGCCATCATCTGCTGCGTCGCCTAAAGCGCCTACTGTTGGTGCGTTGCTTATAAAGGGCGCGCCATTCTCTGCGCAACGCGCCTTGCAGCTAATGGCTTCTCGTTACGCTGATAGGCACCCTTTATCCATTACACTACACTATAGCGGTTATTACTCAGGCTGCTTTAGCTAAGGCAAGGCGCGCATCAACACAATCGGGTAACTTGTCGAGACTTTCAATTTTACCCAGGTTGTTTAATAGGCCCGTTTGATTGGCGATCTGTACATTCAAGCCAGGTCGCGCATTGAGTTCGAGCATTAACGGTCCCATATCACGATCCATGACAATATCAACACCGAGATAACCCAGGCCAACGGTATCAGCACAGCGAATAGCGAGTTTCATGATGGTGTCCCAATGTGGAATTTTTATTCCGGTAGTGTCATAACCGGTATCAGGATGACAACTTACAGCTCTATCGTTACAGACGCCGCCCTTACTAATCCCCGTTACAAGGTCGATACCAATACCCATGGCACCCTGATGCAGGTTTGCCTTACCGTCAGAGGCGCGTGTCGGCAACCGCACCATCGCGGCAACCGGTACACCGCGAAAGACAATGACTCGAATATCGGGCACACCTTGATAACTGATGTGTGAAAAAAACGGGTCGAACTGAACACGGTATTCAATCAACACCTGGTCATTAGCACCACCCAGGCTGTACATGCCACTGAGTATGTTAGAGGCATGGTGGCCAATGGCTGCCGAACTGATCAAATCACCATTGGTTTTGCGATAGTGATTACCAAGTCGACCATCGACGACAAGAATGCCGTTGCCACCACTGCCATGTGAGGGCTTCATAACAAAATCTTGATGCGTCTTCAGCATAGCATCAAGACCTTTAATCTCATGCTGAATTTCAAGTACAGAGTAGAGCGGCGGTACAGCTATACCTTTTGCCAATGCCAAGCGCTTGGTATACACCTTGTCATCAACAAGCGGGTAAAGATGGCGCGGGTTATAACGCATAATGTAATCGCTATTACGCTGGTTCATCCCCATCACGCCTTGGCCACGTAACTGGCCCGGAGTCGCAAACCATTTCACGATGTCTTATCTTTGTCGGTGACCATGGCGCGGAATCGATGCAATTCAAATAAACGGTAACCAGTGTAACGACCCATTAATAAACTCAAGGCCAGCACAATAAAAAGCAGTTCTGGAAAAACAAACATTAAATACATCAAACTTTCGTTGTTCATCACAAGGAAACCAACACAGGCAACAATCAGACTACCCAGCCCTTGCATCATGGCTTCTCTTGCGCCATTTTCTTCCCAGGTAATTGACATGCGCTCGATGGTCATGGCCAAAATGACGACAGGAAATAATGCAACAGATAGCGCGCGATCGACGCCCAGTTCGTTGGTGATAATGCTAATAATGACCATCAATATAACGACAATCACCAATATTGATGTCAGGCGTGGCACCAGCAATAGCCGCATTCGCTCAAGATAAAAACGTAGCATGAGACCCAATGACACAATCATGACAAATAAAACAATACCCCAGAGTAATTGGGTCTCGCGAAAGGCCAGCGCAATTAAAATAGGCATGAAGGTACCAAAGGTCTTAATACCGATAAAAGTACGGAAAAACACAACAATTAATGCACCAATAGGTACCATAATCAGCAAACGATAGACATTTTGGCTTTGCAGTGGCAATGACAATAATGAAAAACCTGCTAACAGCGAATTACTGGACTCTGCGTTTTTACGTGCAATATCAATTAATTCACGATAGTTTTTAGACACCGAGAAAACGACATCGACAGGGCCGCCACCTTCGACAACAAATAAAGGTTCGTTGCCTACACGCCAGGAAAGAAAATTCTCAGGAACGCCGACTCTTCCATTAATAGGGTCGAAGGTCAGCCAACGCTTGCCATTATGCACTTGCAATAAGGCTTGTAAATTGGCGTTATTGGCCGCATCTGATAGTACTATCCCCCAGAGAACACGTGCCGGAATGCGTACGCCTTTGAGGATATTAATAATTTCCCCAAGCCACTGCGTTTGATTTTGAGCGCGACCGCGAATCAGTTCAATATTTTCATTGGGCTGTACTGAATTGAGCTGTTCCAGTAATTCGCGCACATAGCTTTGCACATCCGCTGATTCGCTACGCACATCTTCAATAGTCGCTTTGATAGCAGAGGCATAGGGTTCTTCATAGTCAGGCACATTTGGAAAACGTGGCGTTGATGGCCAGCCTACCTGTGTGTCAGTTTTAGTCACCGAGATACGATAATATAACGTCTGTTGGCCTTGCGCTCTGCGTACAGCCCACTCTACTTTGCGGTTATCGCCCTCTTTATCCACCGCAAGACCAAAACGACTGGAGATAAAATCTTCGTCGATTTTGGATAGTCCCGGCGTGGTGGCGGGGATATGAAACCCCAGCTTGGCTGGGCCGCCGCCGCCATCAAATGCGATACGCGCCTGCACTGTCCAAACCTCGGTATCTTGATCGGGACTCAGCGGCAAGCCGATATCGAATAGCTTATGTGCAAAAATGACCAAACCCAGGCCAGCCAACAACACGGCCCATATTTTTACAGTGATATTACCCATAGCGCTTTCTCACTCCAGCGTAACTATCAAGAGCGCTTATTGGCAGCGAGCTTGAGTCAAAAACGTCGCCTCTGGGTCAACAACGGCAACACCCGCTAGAAAACGCCTGCCGAGCAGCACAGGGTAAATAAATTCGGAGCGATCAGCGAGTGTAAATTCAACTGCGTAAGGGCGACCATCGAAGCAAATATCGAGCTCAACTACTGGGCGACTATCGTGCACACCATTGTGTTGTTTAATCTTGACACGACGCGCGCGCTTTTTCTCCAACGCAAGCGTCATGGCTTTACCATCTGTGTCCTCCAGCAGCAGTTTAAACCGAACCCAACGCTTACCCTCGTGCTTGAATAGCTCGATATCTTCGGCATGAATGGATGAGGTTTCGGCGCCACTATCGAGTTTGGCCTTAAGCACATAGGACTGATCTTTTAAGCTGATCTTTTCGACCCAGCCAGCGATGACCTTACCCGGGTTATCACTGCTGGCATAACCATAAAAAGATAGTGTGAACACGCATAGTGTATATAACACGATGCGCGCTGCCTTAAATAATCGTTGATAATGCAAAACGTTAAACTCCGTAAATGTGAGTACTAAGCTAGGGAAGCTCTATATAAAACTGCAATGGCGGCGTTGTTCTCGTTGAAGCTGGGGAGACACCCAGCTCTACCGAAGGGATTCAAGCCCTTCAAGATATATTTAGGTTAGACCATACTGGCTGAATAAGCACCAAATATCAGCTTAAAAAGACCTCTGATTCATTCATCGCTGCAACTTGTTCTCGCAAACTCAGTATATGTTCCTCCCAATAGCGCGGACCACCAAACCAGGGGAAAGCAATGGGGAAAGCAGGATCCTGCCAACGCTTAGCCAACCAGGCTGCATAATGCATGATACGTAGGGTGCGCAGGGGTTCTATCAACATCACGCTGCTGTGGTCAAAACTGAAAAAAGTTTCATAGCCCGTCAAAAACTCTTCCAGTTGGCGTGCTGTTTCATCTGCGTCACCAGATAGTAACATCCACAAGTCTTGTATTGGTGGCCCACTGGCGCTGTCATCCAAATCAACGAAATGAGCCCCGCTGTCAGTCCATAATATATTGCCGGGATGACAGTCCCCATGCAGGCGTATGCGCTGTAAATAATCAAGTGAATCAAAACGCATTTCAATTTGTACGAGTAAATCTCGGGTCAAGGTGTCATAGGCCTCAACTAAATAATCGGGCAGCAAATTTTCACGCAAAATAAATTCGCGCGGCTTGCGACCTAAAGTCTCAATATCGATATGCTGGCGATATTGGAATTGCTGTGTGGCGCCCACCGCATGCAGCCGGCCTAGCAGGCGCCCCATTTGCTCGCGGTCTTGTTTGCTATCTAAATCTGGCCAACGACCACCGCACCGCGGATAAAGGGCAAATTGGTAGCTCTGGTTTTGATGCGTTAGCGTCTGATGCAGACTCTCACCATTGTCATGTAATAACGGCGCCACCACGGGTATTTCATGCTCGGTGAGCTCAAGGGCAAATTGATGTTCTTCTAAAATAGCGTCTTGTGACCAACGCCCAGGTCGGTAAAATTTAGCGATCAATGGCGCACTGCCTTCGATACCAATCTGGTAGACACGATTTTCGTAGCTGTTTAATGCGTGCAAGTGACCATCACAAACATAGCCCAGTGATTCAACCGAGTTTAAAATCACATCAGGCGTCAGGTGTTGATAAGGCGAGTTCGTATTAGGTATCAGGTCAGGCATCGCAGCATCATAGCCGACACTTGGGCGATGAACCAGAAAAGCGACTGCTTAAAATCAGTCCATTACAATAACTGATGGCTAGATCAATCTTCTTTTTGACTAAACGCTGCGAAGACTTCTGCGCCCGTCATATTATGCGTATCGTTAGCAAAGTCGTAATAATCTGGCTTTTCTTCAATAAAGATTTGATGATCAAACGTCAGGCTATCAAACCCATCAAACAAACCAGGAGGCATCATATATTGTTGATTGTCTTTTAAACGATAAAAGAGGTTGCTGCCACACTGCTTGCAAAAACCACGCTCGGCCCATTCAGATGAATCATAAACAGAGATATTATCTTCACCATTAAAGCTGACCTGTGTACCACAATCTATCGCCAAGAGAAGGCCACCAGCCCAGCGTCGGCACATATTACAATGACAGGCACCTAATTTTGTCTCTGCTGATGCCACCTTAACGGTGACAGCTCCGCATAAACACTGCCCGTCGATACTTTGTTTCGTAGCCATTTTCAGTGCTCCTGTTTACCTTGATCTCAGCATAAGAAGCCATATGGAACAGCGTAGCATAGTAAACGCCAGCAACCACTTTTACCATACGCTGATAGTTTAGGGTCTACTGCCTTGTCAGTGCCACCTTGTAAAAGCTGCTTTTATCGTATGGGTAATTATGATTTGGTTAAAATCATCCACTATCGCAGTGCAGTTGCCACAATTTGTGGTAAAACGCGCTTAAGCTGGCAATAGCTAGCCTTGACTATTGGCATCGTCAGAAAAATAACCCATTATCAATGAGGATGCATATATTGAGTTATGCTGTCTTTGACAGCCTGGCGATACTAATGATTATTGCGATCTTTTTTTTCGTAAGTTATGGCAACCAGATCTGACAGACCCTAAGCCGATATAACGCGATTTCGACCCTTCTCTTTGGCTGAGTAGAGTGCCTTATCTGCGTAGGAGACAAGGCTTTCACCGCTCAGAACGCAGTCTGGCAAATAACTGGTTGTTGCAACACCTACTGAGAGAGTGAGTTGAAACACCTGTCCGTCGATGCTCGTAAATGTTTGTCTGGCAACGCTGTGTCTTATTCGTTCAGCCGCGTCTATTGCTACGCTTATATCAGTACACGTTAACAACACCACAAACTCTTCACCACCATAACGCGCCAACACATCACTACTACGCAACTCCGTACGAACCAACTGTGTCACTTGCTTTAATACCAAGTCCCCTGTTTGATGACCATAGCTGTCATTGATATGTTTAAAATGGTCAATATCCAGCAACAAACATGCCAACGGTTGATGGTTGCGCCGCGATATCCCAATCTCTTCTTCTAAGCGCTGATCAAAGTAGCGACGGTTATTGGCGCCGGTCAAGGTATCCGTTAAACCCAGCAACTTTATGCGCTCCATATTCATCGCATTTTCTATACAAATCGCCACCACTGCCGCCAGATGTTTCATAAAATCAGCACGGTAACCACGCGTAAAACGTTGCACATCAACGCTACCAATATTAAGACTACCAATAAGTTTTCCATGACGCACCAAAGGTAACAACATGACGCTGGCTGGCTTTTCTTGCACGTGGACAAACAGGGTTTGATAGGCATTGGGTTTAAACGTGCCAATAATAGGGGTAAGTGCTAAAGGTGGGAAAAGTGACTGTAGACCCTCATCGTTATCAACGAAGTTTAGGTTTGGATACTGCAATATATCGTCGTTACCTTCCAACACACGCCTGAGCTCGTATTCGGTATCGACCAGCACGATGGTAACAATGTCCCAATCAAACTGAGAACGATCTGGGCATAGTAAAGCGTGCAACAATTCGTGTAAGGAGTTCAAACCAAACAGCTTAAGCTGCAAAGCCTGGAAACGACGCATTTTGTATTCGTTTTTGCGTGCCTCTGCCAGCAAGCTATCAAGCCGTGTGCGCAGTTGCTCTGGCGAAGATGGGCGTGTGCCACTATGCCGCGTCACCCAAGCTCCCACTAGCGCTGAGCCAAGCGATAAACGAAAAATTTGGCGCGTGCTTGCTGCATGAACAATCCCTTACACTGTCTATTGCTTAGACGTTACACTAACGCAAATGAACGCACCCTCAACGGAGTCAAACACCCTCAACGGAGTTAAAATGTCACAGCCGCAATCAGCTATTATTCCACATAGTGGTCGTTACGGTAGCTTTATATCGCTACGATTAAACGGAACTGTGAACCCCATCACAACTGTACGTGCTGTCGGCCATCGCCTAGCTTCAATGACAGCAGATATTCGCGCCGAATACAACGACAGTAACCTGGTCGCGAGCATTGCCTTTGGCTCAAATATTTGGCAAAAATTAGCGCAGACAATGCCACAGCAACTCAAACCATTTAAAACTATTGGTCAGGGAGCAGTCTCTGCAACAGCCGGCGAAGTAGATCTATTCTTTCATTGTCATTCAAACGCCGTTGATATTAATTTTTTGCTTTGCCAAAACCTCTTGGCAGCACTGTCCGATAGTGTCAGTGTTATCAATGAGACGCAGGGGTTTTTATTTCTTGATAATAGAGACCTTACTGGCTTTATTGATGGCACTGAAAACCCAGAAGAAGAACAAGAACGTTGTGACGTCGCCCTAATTGGCTCAGAAGATATTGCCTCTGCCGGGGGCAGCTATGTGCTAGCGATGCGCTTTATTCACGATCTTGATAGATGGCAGAAGCTGGATGTGTCGGCACAAGAAAACATTATTGGTCGCACCAAGGTTGATAGCGTCGAGCTAAATGAAAACAGTCTGCCTGACACGGCGCACATTAGCCGCGTGGTGATTGAGGAAAAGGGTGAAGAACTCGAGATTCTCAGACACAGCATGCCCTATGGCACTGCATCAGGCGATAAAGGCCTGTTTTTTCTGTCTTATAGTCGACGCTTAGATATTTATGAGAAAATGCTAGCGCACATGTATGGGGAAAGTGGTGATGGCCTGCACGATCATCTGATGGATTTTTCACATGCGCCTAGTGGTAGCTATTTTTTTGCGCCATCACAAACCCTGTTAAATAGTTGGGGTAAATAGCTGGGGATAAAACGATACCAGAAAGCTTCACACATCCTCGATGGCATCGCACAAAAAAATATCCAGCTCACTTGGCACCTTAATACTCAGTGCAATTTTACCATCGCTGGCACGGCAAAAAAGTACCTCTACAGGGCCACCAGAAAATAAATCTGATGCCTTCTTTTCCGTATTTTTTTGCTTAAGATCAATGAACAGGCTTTGCCCAGGACGGGGATACAGTGAGAAGATTTCCATAGTCACTCATTTCTTCCTTAGGAAAAACAAACACATATCCAATCACCTGCAATAATTACGCTAAATTATTTTTGTATAATAATTTAATTGCAGCTGATCATTAATGTAATAAAATCCCAACTATGCGAATAAAGAAAATTCTCATAGAAATCAATGATATAGCTATCAAGCACTTTAACAAAACAAACGAATGATGTCAAGTTGACACTATAGAAAACAGGTACTGTTAAGCTCTATGCTTCGCTTATGAGTGAAGGACACAAGCGTTACCCGTCAGAGTTGGCACCTAAATTTGTGCTGAGGTTTCCGCAAGGAATGCGCGAAGAGATTCGTGAAATTGCATCCAATAATCACCGTAGTATGACGGCGGAGATTATTATGCGGCTAGAAAAAACACTGTTAGGCGACCGTATATTACTGGACAGCTCCGATTCGCTACCAGGCACCCCCACGCTTTCTCGGAGCCTGCCCCGTGCTGGACACGGGGGGCAGGCTCTCGGAGTGCAAGAGCCTACTAAAACTTATATTAATGAACTTGATAACCACGAACAACAACTTGTCGCTATTTTTCGACAATTACCTGAAAATAAGCGCCGCGCCATCATGGCCTTGATCAGCTAAACGTTAGCTAGTGCACCCTACCTGGCAAAAAATATAATTCATTCTAATATAATGCAATACGCGGGCTAAGGTAGCCACCTAATCTCTATTGCGGTTGTTTCACCAACCATTGTCGATTTAAGTCCCCGCGGCATCACCGCCTTACGTGCTGAGTGTGGAATGCGGCCTGCCATGACCTCTGCCTTACGCTGCGGATGCAAAGGGTTGCGATCAGGCTCGGCATAACCGACAGGGAAAATGGGCAAGTTATTCGACACATCGTATTTATCACTCGCACCTACCGTATGTAACATCTCATGCGCGATAACGACATTATTTCTTGCTGCCATTTTTTTACCCGCATGAGCATTGACGACACCAATCAAGCCTTTCTCTAACCCCAAGGAATGCGCTAACTGTTGTTGTTTATCTGGGTCGTGATAGAGCACAAACATTTGAATGTCTGGCGATGGGCCGTCAAAATTATTATGTGTAAGTGCCCAATAACGCATTTTCAAACTCCACCAGGCGACCCTAAGTGGGTTAGCCGATTGCGGCGGTGCGGGTGGTAATTCATCAAGCTCAGTAGATAACTTAACGATAAGTGGCTGATCAATGGCAACACCATAACGTTTCGCCTCACGTTTAAGAAAACTTTCTATGGGCTCAAACGTAGATTCTTTCAGGCCTTCAATATATCGGCGTGACGCGTCGCTGCCATCGCCGTTTATCGGATATACCACCATCCACAAAGACTCATCCCAGTCGGTGGTACGCATTTTTGTTTGCCATGTAGTGAGCGCAACGCCAAACAACAATAACAATAACGCTAATATTCGTAATTGACGAAACATGTGTGAGCTGTCCTGTATGCTGCCTATAAATACAGTAAATATGTCGGCACAAAAACACTGTCCCTGACTTTACATCTTAAAGATGCCTTATAGTCGCACTATCAGGGTTATTCTCACTATCGACAGACTTTTATTATGAGTAACCACCGAATCATTATTGGCTGCGGTTATGTCGGGCAGCGACTTGCTCATGCTGAAATACAAAGCGGCTTAACCGTTACCGCAACTGTCACGCGTGCTGATAAGGCGCAACAATTAACGCGTGCAGGCATTATATGCGAGCAACTAGACCTTGATCGTACGACAAACAATATCAAACTTAATTGTACTAACGCGGTGATTCATTATCATGTGCCACCGCCAGCCAGTGGCACTGTTGACCAACGGTTGCAAACGTTCCTTCGTCTTATGGGTCAGCAAGCACCACCTGAACGTATTGTATTGATTAGCACTACCGGTGTTTACGGTAATACTGATGGTGGCTGGGTGACAGAAGACAGTCCAACCAATCCGCAAAGTGATCGCGCACAACGACGTCTTGACGCCGAGCAGCAATTATTGGCTTGGTGCCGACAAAACAAGGTCACCTTCGTCACTCTACGTGTACCAGGGATTTATGGGCCTGGTCGCACACCTGAGGCAAGGCTGGCTAAGCCCGTAGTACACAGCGAAGAAGCACCGTACAGCAATCGCATTCACGTCGATGACCTCGTCAGCGCTTGTCTGCAAGCTGCTAAAATAGACGCGCCTTATGCCTTGTATAACGTTAACGATAATCAACCATCCACTATGACCGATTATTTTAATGCTGTCGCCGATTACGCAGGCTTGCCCAGGCCAAAGACGATTAGCCTGGAGCAAGCCAAAGTTGAATTATCACCAGCCATGCTGTCTTATTTATCTGAATCACGGCGCATTGATAACACACGGCTGCGTGAACATTTAGGCGTCAACTTGCGCTTTCCTGATTTGGCATCGGGTCTTGCCGATTGTTTTAAACAAAAAGAAAAAGATTATTAAATCACTGCAACATGGCAGAAATTACTTTACTTCGACATGGAAAACCGGCGTTTGAGCTAGCAGGAAAAGTGCGGTCTCGTGATATTAAAAAGATCATTAGAAATTATGATCTTTCAGGTATATCCGCAGAACCACCAACCGTTGCAAAAGAAAAAGCAGTATTATGCAATGTAGTCGTGTGCAGTGATTTATGTCGTTCAATCGAATCTGCAAAGGCACTTGGATTTATAGATATTCATAAAATTGATGCTGTATTTCGGGAAGTGAGCCTACCTCATTTTAACAGTGGCTCCGTGAAAATGTCAGTGAGTACCTGGGCTGTTTTACTACGGTGTATGTCAGTTTTCGGCTTTTCTCAAAATGAAGAGTCGCTATCGATGGCGAAGAAAAGAGCAAAACTGGCAGCATCGACTTTGATAGAAATAACCCATACCCATGAAAGCGTATTACTGGTAGGGCATGCCCTTATAAATTATTTCATAGCCAAAGAATTACTGTCCAGAAACTGGGCGGGCCCTTCAAAGCCGGGTAGTAATTACTGGGAGTATGGGGTATATCAAATGTAATGCGCCATATTGAAGCCGTGCTACACCAGTGCCCCGGATCATTCATTATGAGGAAAGCTACTGATGGAATGGGTTAAAGCCTTTCATGTTATTTTTATGGTAACCTGGTTTGCTGGGCTATTTTATTTGCCACGCCTCTATGTCTACCACGCTCGGGCCGACGATGCGACCAGCATCGAGCGCTTCAAAATCATGGAGCGCAAACTCTATTTTGGCATCATGACGCCTGGCATGGTGCTAACGCTGATTTCCGGCGGCTGGCTATTAAGTACGGTTTGGTCGGCGTATTCTGGCGACTTATGGCTGCATTTAAAGCTCTTTTTAGTGCTGCTACTGGTGGTTTATCACTTCTACTGCGGCAAGCTCTATACTGTGTTCAAGCTCGACAATAATCAGCATAGTCACGTCTTTTACCGCTGGCTCAACGAAATCCCCGTGCTCGGCCTCATCGCTATTATTATCTTGGTCGTGGTCAAACCCTTTTAGCACCAAAATACACTCATTGCTTGTCTTAAATAGGTTTTTGCGGTGAGTTATGCACACCTGCAGAAATTTAAAAAATTTTCAAGCGATTTTTCTATAAAAACTACCGCTATATTTAATGTAAATGTAAGTCATTGATTTTTAATATATTTATATATCGATCAATTTATAACCAATTTGTAACAAGCAGTATAAAAACCACTGTTTTATACTGTACATTGCAGTTAATCCACAGACTTATCCACAGATTTTGTGGATAACACTAACGAACAATCACTTAGCGAAAAAAACAATGATTTACGTCAACCTTGACCAGCCACAACCATCATTTTAGCCATGAAGTCAACAAAAAATGACATCATTTTACGCATCGCAGTCGCCACGCCGCTGTATCGCTTGTTCGACTATTTAGCACCCATTGACACAGATATTTCCAATCTATCAGTGGGTAGTCGAGTTGAAATTCCCTTTGCCAAAAACACACGCTTTGGTGTCTTGATTGAAACGGCAGCAAAAAGCGAAATTCCCCGAGAACGGCTGCGTCGCGCCATTCGTTGCCTTGATGGCGACAGCATGCCACAAGAATTACTCACGCTGTGTCGTTGGGCCGCAGATTACTACCATCACCCTTTAGGTGAAGTCTTAGCCACTGCGCTACCTACCCTGCTACGCCGCGACCAAGAGGTCAGCAAGGCCACTGACAACCACTGGTCTTTAACCCAGGCCGGCCAAGATTGTGAGTGCCAATCACTGGCTCGTGCACCACGCCAACAAACATTACTGCAACAGTTTCAGCACGCCAACCATTTCATGTTAAGCCGCACTGAACTGCAAAACTGTACATTTTCCTGGCAAGCAATTTTAAAAATACTGATCGATAAACAGTTGGTTCAACGCTGCGAGCCTAAGATTAGTACAAAAATTAACACGTCAGACATTCAGCTAAACAGCCACCAACAAACAGCCATCACGCAAATACGCCAACAGCTCAGCGGCTTTAGCTGCTTGCTGCTCGAAGGCGTGACCGGTAGCGGTAAAACGGAGGTCTATTTCGAGGCCATGCAAGCCGCTTTAGATGACAACAAACAATGCCTACTACTCGTGCCCGAAATTGGCCTCACCCCACAATTAACACAGCGCGTGCAGCAGCGTTTTCATCACAACTTTGTTGCCTACCATTCCGGTCTTAACGACAGCGAACGCGCGCGCGCCTGGCAAGCTGCCGCCAGCGGCAAAGCCAAGATCATCGTTGGCACTCGCTCCGCCGTATTTTTACCCTTGGCCAATCCCGGCCTGATTATTGTTGATGAAGAACACGACCTCTCCTTCAAACAGCAAGATGGTTTTCGCTACCATGCGCGTGACATTGCTATTCGTCGTGCACAGCAACTCAATCTCCCCATCGTGCTGGGTTCTGCCACACCATCCTTGGAATCGAGCGAAAACGCGCGCTGCAAACGCTATCAATGGTTGCACCTACCCGAACGCGGCGGTAATGCAAAACCACCTACCATCGGCCTTATCGACATGCGTCGCCAGGCACTCAAGGGGGCCTTATCACCCATGTTGATTGCCCACATGCAAGCAACTTTGGCAAAAGGTGAACAGATACTTTTATTTGTCAATCGTCGTGGCTATGCCCCAGTTTTGTTCTGCCATGACTGTGGCTGGATTGCCAAATGCCAGCGCTGCGATGCCAATATGACCGTGCACCACGCCAAACACTGCCTACGCTGTCATCATTGTGGCTCACAACGCGCACTCGACAAACGCTGTAGTGATTGCCAAAGTGAGGAGCTGACTACCCTCGGCTTTGGTACCGAACAAATTGAAGACACCTTGAAAACACTCTTCCCCGATCAGCGCATTATTCGCATTGATCGCGATACCACCCAACAAAAAGGTGCGATGAACAAGCTGCTCAAGCAAATCGAAACCGGGCAAGGCGATATACTGGTTGGTACGCAAATGATTGCCAAAGGCCATCATCTACCCAATATCACACTGGCTGCAATTCTTAACGCCGACCAAGGCCTATTCGCCACAGACTTTCGCGCGCTAGAACACCTAGCACAGCTTGTCGTACAAGTTGCTGGGCGCGCTGGGCGTAGCGACAAAGCCGGTCACGTGCTTATCCAAACGCATCATCCACAACATCCTTTACTACAAACACTGATTAGTGAAGGCTACCGCGCATTCAGTAAACAATTAACCCTCGAGCGTCGCGCTGCCGAACTGCCGCCCTTTAGCCATATGGCCTTATTACGTGCCGAGGCAGTCGATGAAGCAGCACCTCTACAGTTTTTACAATGCGCAAAAGAACATGCCGAATCATTCGCAGCAAATGAAATCAGTTTACTCGGCCCGATCCCCGCACCCATGACAAAGCGCGCAGGACGTTTCCGTGCCCAGCTACTCATACAAGCCAACGACAGGCGCAGCTTGCACCAGCTGCTTTATCAATGGGTACGCCAGCTTTCGACTATAAAATTGGCAAGAAAAGTGCGCTGGTCAATCGATGTTGACCCAATGGATATGAATTAGCAGTAAAGTCACATGGCTATAATTCATAGCACCACACTTGCACTCATTAACAGGCGCGGCATAATAGTCCGTTGTACTTCTCGCTTTATGGACACTTAAGCTTTAATGAAACACCAGATCCAGGCACTGTTGACCAGCGCCCTAGAGAAAATTAGCGCTGATCTCGAGCTCAGCCCCGACAATCATCCCATCCATATTGAAGCCACGCGTGATAAAACACATGGTGATTTCGCGACCAATATGGCAATGACGCTAACTAAGGTCGCTCGCCGTAATCCACGTGAGCTAGCACAGCTAATTATCGATGCCTTGCCTGATAACGCGATTATCGAGAAAGCGGAAATTGCTGGCCCAGGGTTTATTAATTTCCACCTCAAGCCCGACGTTGCTCATGGCGTCGTCGGTGAAATTCTGACTCAGGCAGAAAATTATGGCTTGAGCAACCATGGTCAGGGCAAAAAAATTCAGCTCGAATTTGTCTCAGCCAACCCAACCGGACCTTTGCATGTTGGCCATGGCCGTGGCGCGGCCTATGGCGCGACACTGGCTAATTTACTCACCGCTATCGGTTACACGGTTGAACGTGAGTATTATGTTAATGATGCCGGGCGACAGATGGATATTCTCGCGACCAGCATTTGGCTACGCTATTTAGAGGCTTGTGGTGAAACGCTGACATTTCCCAGCAATGGTTATCAAGGTGATTACATCCATGACATCGCGGCAAATGTCTTTAAAGACAAAGGCGATAGTTTAAAAATCAGCGCAGCGCAAGTCTTTGATAAAGTACCGGCTGATGAACCCGCCGGTGGCAATAAAGAAGCACATATTGACGGGCTGATTAATAATGCCAAAGCATTGCTCGACGAGGATTACTTCATTTTTCATCAAGCCGGATTAGATGTGATTCTGAGTGACATCCGTGAAGACCTGACTGAATTTGGCGTTGAATATGAACAATGGTTTTCAGAACGCTCTCTAGTCAACAGCCAGGCCATTGACAAAGCCATAGAACGGTTAAAAGGTGCTAACACTATTTACAAGAAAGAAGGCGCCCTATGGTTTAAGTCCAGTGACTTTGGTGATGAAAAAGATCGTGTGGTATTGCGCGATAACGGCGCGCCCACCTATTTTGCCTCCGATATTGCCTATCACCTGGAAAAATACAGCCGCGGTTATGACCACGTCATTAATATCTGGGGTGCCGATCACCACGGTTATATCGCGCGCGTTAAAGCCGCCATTCAAGCAACAGGGGAAGACCCAAAAAGACTGGAAGTCTTGCTGGTGCAATTTGCTAACTTATTTCGACATGGCAAAAAAGTTGCCATGTCGACGCGCAGTGGCTCTTTCGTCACTTTACGTGAACTACGTGAAGAAGTGGGTAATGATGCTGCGCGGTTTTTCTATGTCATGCGCCGCACTGAACAACACATGGATTTCGATCTTGATTTGGCTAAATCACAATCTAACGAAAACCCGGTGTTTTATATTCAATATGCCTATGCAAGAATTTCTACGGCCATGAATAAATTGGTGGAAAAGAGTTTTAGTCCGCTCGATACCAGTGTTACCTTAACACCATTAAAAGAAAAGCACGAAATCGATATTATGATGACTCTTTCCCGCTATCCAGAGATCGTTCTCAATAGCGCCTTACAACGCGAACCACATCAGCTAGCAAATTATCTAAGGCAATTAGCCGGCGACTTTCACAGCTATTACAACGCTCATGCCTTTTTAGTCGATGACCATGCAATACGTAATGCACGCCTAACACTAATCAACGCAGTAGCTCAGGTGTTGAAGAATGGCCTAACGTTGCTGGGTGTCTCAGCACCCAAATCGATGTAAGCATGGCAACCAAACCTAAAGCTCGAAAAAAACAAGCCCGCCGCAGTACTAATCGACGCGCCGGCCAACGCAATAAGCCAACACCACCATGGTTATGGCTACTAATTGGCTTAATACTAGGCTTAATCGTAGCACTGGCCGCTTATCTCTATACGCGCACCGAAGCTAACCTTGACAATACCGCTGTTGAACCTGCGACCAAGCAAAAAGCCAAACCTGCCACAAAAAAGAAAACCAGCGTAGCTAAACAAAAAGTAGCCGAGAAGCCGCGGTTTGATTTTTATCACTTATTACCTGAACGTGAAATAATCATCCCTGATGAACAAATTATAAAAAGTCAGCCAAAAAAAGTTGCGCCAATTCCCGATGCTGATAAGGGTGGCAATTACTTATTACAAGCGGGCGCCTTTAAAACCTTTAAACAGGCCGATCAACTTAAAGCACGGTTGGCCTTAATTGGTGTCACAGCAAATATCGAAACTGTAAAAATTAATGACAAGGTCGCTTGGCATCGCGTTCGGGTCGGACCGTTCGATAGGCTCGATAAAGTGAATACGGTACGCTATCGATTACAAGATAATGATATTGAAACCGTAGTATTGCAGATAAATTAGCTTTCTTTCGCAAAAAACGCGCTTAACAGTTCCGTTTCGCCTAACTAAATATCAGGTTATGGCTGAGCTGCCCCATCCCCTCTTTCGGCCTCTTGCGACTTAGGTGGATTGCACCATTCATCAACGAGCTGGCTGGCCGCTTCCGTGTTGGCTATGGTTTCTTCTGCTGTCTTATAGATATATTCGCCTTCTGCATTTTTAACACGAATACGTCGTCCAGCATTGTCGCTATAAAAGCGCAAACGCTCTTGCGCAATCTCACAGTTCTTGTCACGAATCTCTTGATCCTTGGCTGCTTTCTCAGAAATAACTGTAGCCTTAGTGGCCGCTTCTTTTGCTTTAACCAGCGCCTCACGCGCAGCATGGAGTGCCTCTACATTTTCTACGCGAGACTTACCCCCTTTAAGCTCATGCTCTTGCACATTGACACCAATAGGCGGCACGTCAGTAAAATAAACATTACCCTCGGCATCTTCATACTGATAGAGCTTGGCCTGTGCGCTTGAAAATAAGAGCACGAGTAAAATAGCAATGCAGAATTTAATCATAGAACAACTCCACTACAGCGAATCTGGCTGTTAACTTAACGCGATTATTGGTCAATTTCCATATTTTTAGCAAAAACTCTCTAATTCGGTCACAAAAAAAGGGGCGCTAAAGCGCCCCTTAAGCCTGACTGAGCAGGAATCTATTTCTTGCTGAACTCTGGATAGGCTTCCATTCCACATTCAGATATATCAACACCTGCATACTCTTCTTCTTCACTGACACGAATACCCATAACTGCTTTGAGAATACTCCAGGTAATCAAGCTAGTGACAAAGACCCAAACAAAGATAGTGGCCGCGCCTATGAGCTGGCCAGTGAAGGCCGCGCCATCGTTAGTTAGCGGTACCACTAATAGACCGAACAAGCCCACCGTACCGTGCACAGAGATAGCACCGACAGGATCATCGATCTTCAGCTTGTCAAGCAAGATGATAGACAATACAACGATGACGCCACCTACTGCGCCAATCAAGGTTGCTTGCAAAGCCGTTGGCGTAGAAGGCTCAGCAGTAATCGCAACCAAGCCTGCTAAGGCACCGTTAAGCGCCATAGTCAGGTCAGCTTTGCCGAACAATACACGAGCCAGAACTAAGGCCGCAACCAAGCCGCCCGCAGCCGCGGCATTGGTATTCAAAAACACCATAGCCACTGACGCAGCGTTGGCGATGTCACCAAGTTTTAACACTGAGCCGCCGTTAAAACCGAACCAACCCATCCATAAAATGAATGTGCCTAAGGTGGCTAGCGGTAGGTTGGCACCAGGAATAGGGTGTACTTTTCCATCATTGCCGTATTTGCCTTTACGCGCGCCCAGTAGAATTACACCCGCCAAAGCTGCCGAAGCACCGGCCATGTGGACGATACCTGAGCCAGCAAAATCGGAGAAACCCAACTCGCCAAGGTTATATAAGCCAAATACATCAGCTCCGTTCCAGGTCCAGCTACCTTCCATTGGATAGATAAAACCCGTCATCACCACGGCGAAAAACAAAAAGGCCCAAAGCTTCATACGCTCTGCAACGGCGCCAGAAACAATCGACATCGCTGTAGCTACAAAAACAACCTGGAAGAAGAAATCAGATGCGCCGGCATAGGTTGCATCACCCGTGAAGTCGCCTTGTTCTGCCATGCCAGCGAGGACTTCATCAACATTTACATCAGCAATGCCAGACAAGAAAAAACCACCGTCGTACATAATAGCGTAGCCGCAAACCATATACATAATGCAAGAAACAGCATAAAGCGCGACGTTTTTGGTTAAGATTTCAGTGGTATTTTTAGCACGAACCAAACCGGCTTCAAGCATGGAAAAGCCAGCGGCCATCCACATGACCAGCGCGCCGCACACCAAGAAATAAAAGGTGTCCATTGCATACTGCAGGTGAAAAATATTTGCTTCCATAACATCCTCCGCGGAAGTTAACTTAAAATGTGTTTTATAAAGCTTCGTCGCCAACTTCACCGGTACGAATACGAATGGCCTGGCTCATGTCATAAACAAAAATTTTGCCATCACCAATCTTGCCCGTGTTGGCAGCTTTAGTAATCGACTCGATCACTTGATCTGTCATATCATCACTAATTGCAATTTCGACTTTGACTTTGGGTATAAAATCCACCACGTACTCCGCACCGCGATAAAGCTCCGTATGACCCTTCTGACGGCCAAACCCCTTAACCTCGGTCACTGTGATCCCCTTTACGCCAATTTCCGATAACGCTTCACGGACATCATCAAGCTTGAATGGCTTAATGATTGCTGTAACTAACTTCATATCCTCTCCTTCAAAATCATGGTTAGACTATTCTGCACAACAAAAACTGCACTCTCCTGGTCATCAAATACGACCCCTGGCGACCCTGGCTCAATCTCTAGCACTACGATGTTCGGTGTGGACACACCCCAAAGGCCTACGGCCACAGGAAGCACCCCCCTTAAGGGATAATTACAATGTACCTTCGGAGTAAAAAACCCTGAAGGTGTGCAACACACTCGACACAACAACTCCGCAATACAAGCAAACTCGCGCTATTAGACGAATAATGAGGGGCATCATTTGTGCCAAATTTTTTTTATTATAATAATCATAGTGTTATGTTGTGTGACATGCTTAACGCAGAACCTATGCACCAATGTGGTTCGCTTTTTATAGGGCTTCGCACCACTATGGCTCGCTTTATTCAACCATTTATGCAAGATGCTCGATGGGATAAGATACCGACTGTTACTCTTTTGGATCACCCTAAGAAATGATCAACTCTACGTTGTTTGATGAGCTAGCAAAAAAACTCGCCGCCGCTGTGCCCAGCGGCGCACGCGAAATACAAGCTGACCTGGAGCGACAATTTCTAGCTATGCTGCAATCACGCTTAGGCAAGCTGGATTTAGTCACACGAGAGCAATTCGATGTGCAACGTGGCGTACTTGAACGTACACGTAGTAAGGTGGATGCCTTGGAAAAACAACTAGCGCAACTGGAAGCGCCTAAATAGTTGCTGACCAGGCAAGAATTTTCTCACTAACAAGGATGTTGTTATGGCCTTAGCCAAGGTCTTGAGTCGTGCCGCAGTCGGCATTAGTGCGCCGCCGGTCATTGTTGAAGTGCATTTGTCACGTGGCTTGCCCAGCTTTTCGATCGTTGGTCTACCCGAAACTGCCGTCAAAGAAAGTAAAGATCGCGTACGCAGCGCCTTATTAAATTCGCAATTCGATTTTCCACCGCGACGTATTACCGTCAACCTGGCACCTGCCGACCTGCCTAAAGAAGGCGCACGCTACGACCTGGCTATTGCTCTGGGTATTTTATGTGCATCAGGACAGATTAAACAAAGCAGCCTCGACAACTACGAAGTTATCGGTGAATTAGGGCTTGATGGTAGCTTACGTACTTGCCATGGTGTCGCACCCTTTGTCCTCGCCGCCAGCAAGGCTGGGCATCGACTGATCTTGCCCCAAGCTAACGCTGCTGAGGCCAGCCTGATTAAAACAGCGCATTGTGTTGGCGCTGATCATTTGCTTGCCGTCTGTGCACACCTGCAAGAGGTTAAACCGCTGGCACGTATCACACCACGACCACACATTGAGGTCACCAACGACGAAGCTGACCTGAGTGAAGTGCATGGGCAGTTTCATGCCAAACGCGCATTGGAAGTCGCTGCCGCAGGCGCTCACAACCTCATTATGATCGGCCCGCCAGGCAGCGGTAAAACTATGCTTGCTTCACGCTTGCTCAAACTCTTGCCACCGCTAACCGAAAACGAAATGCTGGAAACAGCAATGATCAGTTCCGTCAGCAACCATGGCATCGATTGGCAGCACTGGGGGCGTCGTCCTTTTCGCCATCCACACCACACCGCATCGGCAGTCGCGCTGGTGGGCGGTGGCAGCCTTGCCAAACCCGGCGAAATTTCACTGGCGCATAACGGCGTGTTGTTTCTCGATGAGCTGCCCGAATTTGATCGTAAAGTATTGGAAGTACTACGCGAACCACTCGAGTCAGGCAGCATCTCTATTTCGCGTGCTGCACGGCAAGCGCAATACCCAGCACGTTTTCAATTAATTGCCGCCATGAACCCCTGCCCCTGCGGCCATTATGGCGATAACAACGTCGCCTGCCGTTGCTCACCCGATCAAATAAATCGCTACCGCTCACGTATCTCTGGCCCCTTGCTCGACCGTATCGACCTGCATGTTGAAGTGCCCGCAGTGCCGATACAAGAACTGCATAACAGGGCGCTAGCCGAATCAAGCTTTGATGTGGCCAAACGCATCAAAGCCGCGCGTTTATTACAAACGCAACGCTGTAATAAAACCAATCAAGCGCTCAGTGAAAAAGAAATTAAACAAACCTGCGCACTACGCGATGAAGATGCCAAGCTACTGCAACAAGCGATGACACAGCTTAAACTCTCCGCTCGCGCCTACCATCGCATTCTCAAGGTTGCACGTACCATTGCCGATTTAGCGGCTAGCGAGCATATCGCCAGCTCACACCTGCATGAGGCTATCAGTTATCGTCGCATGGATCGTGGCGCCTAGCTTATATAGGCAGAGGCACAGACTAGCGTGGTGCGCGCACCGTCAGTCCATTGGCTCTAACATCATAGGACACCGCTTCAAGATCGGTAGCGCTGAGGTGTTGAAACAAGCGCAGTGTCTCGGCAGCGTTACCTTTTTCATAACTTACTGCAACATCAAAGATAAACATGCGGCCAGTGCGTACCGTATTGGTCTCGATATTTTTGAAACGTACCTTGTTTAACTTGCCAAGATCCTCTTGTACACCTGCCATAAAGTCAATCCAGGCTTGGTGCGAGGCGCTTTCTTGCATTCCAGGAGAGAATAATTCGCTGGCCTTCTCAAAATCTTTATCTTTTAGGTTGGCGTAAAAACTAATAGCAATCAGTTGCGGGTCAACCTCCAATGTTTTCTCACAGCCCACTAATATCAACATGATAAGGCAAAGGCCAATACTGATAATTTGCTTAATGCCTAATAAATTCACAACGTTCTCCAGTGCACACTCGTTCTAATGATACATCTTATTCGATACTGAAAGTCAGCGATACAATCTGCTAAAATGCCGCCGATGGATGTCAGCGAAATATTAAACCCCCTTAACGAAGCCCAACGTAATGCCGTCACTGTCGATGGTCAGCATGCTCTGATACTGGCTGGCGCTGGCAGTGGCAAAACGCGAGTACTCGTACATCGTATAAGTTGGTTAATCGAAGTCGAAAAAGTCTCGCCCTATGCGGTGCTTGCCGTCACCTTTACCAACAAGGCTGCCGCCGAGATGCGTGGCCGTATCGAAAGCCTGCTCGGCATTCCCGTTGGCTCGATGTGGGTCGGCACCTTTCACGGCCTTGCTCACCGCTTGTTACGTACGCATTGGCAAGATGCTAGCCTGCCCCAGGGTTTTCAAATACTCGACTCACAAGATCAGCAGCGCATCATTAAACGTTTAATCAAGGCAATGGATCTTGACGATTCACAGTGGCCGGCCAAACAAGCGCAGGGATTTATTAATTCGCGCAAAGACGAGGGACTGCGTGCAGCACATATTGAAGATCGCGGTGACCCATACCTACGGCAGATGGTCAAAATCTACCAAGGCTATGAAGATATTTGTCAGCGCGGCGGCCTCATTGATTTCGCTGAATTGCTTTTGCGTGCGCTTGAACTATGGCGCAATAAACCAGAAATACTCAACCATTATCGTGGCCGATTTTCACATATCCTGGTTGACGAGTTTCAAGATACTAACTCAATTCAGTATGCCTGGATTCAGATGTTAGCAGGCAGAGATAATAAATTATTTGTTGTTGGCGATGATGACCAATCAATCTATGGCTGGCGTGGCGCTAAAATTGAAAATATTCAACGTTTCAGCAAAGACTTTACTGGCACGCAAACCTTTCGTTTAGAACAAAATTACCGTTCAACTGCCAATATATTGAACGCAGCGAATGCCTTGATTGAAAATAATACGTCTCGCCTGGGCAAAAAACTGTGGACCGATGGCAGCAATGGCGAACCCATCCAGCTCTATCGTGCCTTTAATGATATTGAAGAAGCGCGCTACGTCATCGAACAAATTGCAATTTACACCGATCTCGATATGCGTCGCAGTGATCACGCCATTCTTTATCGCTCGAATGCACAATCACGTTTATTCGAAGAAGCTTTACTGGCGCGCGGGATAGCATATCGCGTTTATGGCGGCTTGCGATTTTATGAACGTGCCGAAATTAAAAATGCCTTAGCCTATTTACGTTTGATGAGTAATCGGCATGACGATGCCTCATTTGAACGTGTCGTGAACTTACCTACCCGTGGCATCGGCGAGCGTAGTTTGCAAGCCATACGTGATCATTCTCGTGACTATAAAGTTTCGTTATGGGATGCCGCTTGTGCGTTATGTCATCAACAATTGCTCGCATCACGTGCTATCAGCGCTCTATCAGGCTTTGTTAGTCTTATCGAAAAACTTGCAAACGATTGCGATGGGCTAGATCTTGGTGACACGGTTGAACTGGTCGTCGAACATACCGGTTTAATAGAACATTTTAAAAAAGACAAAGGTGAACGCGGTCAGGCACGCATTGAAAACCTGGAAGAACTTGGTTCTGCGGCGCGCCAATTTCAATACGATGAGTCCATGGACATGGCACCGCTCGATGCATTTTTATCTCATGCTTCATTAGAAGCCGGCGAATCCGCAGGCAACCAAAGCGACGACTGCGTACAGTTAATGACTTTGCACAGTGCCAAAGGCCTGGAATTTCCTACGGTATTTTTATGTGGCGTTGAAGAAGGGCTGTTCCCACATAAAATGTCAATTAACGAACCGGGACGTTTAGAGGAAGAGCGTCGATTATGCTATGTCGGCATTACCCGCGCACGACAACGGCTTTATATTACCCATGCCGAAACCCGTCGCATACACGGCTCTGAAACCTTTGCCGCACCCTCACGCTTTATTAATGAAATTCCTACAGAACTAATTAAAGAGATCAGACCAAAACAACGCGCACCACAAACCAATACTGTGCGCCGCACCAGACCACAGGCAACCGGGCGAGGAAATAGACAACGTAGTGCACCTATCGATGACGCACCGTTAGGCTTGCGCCTTGGCCAGCAAGTGGCACACCCCAAGTTTGGTGAAGGCACCATTATGAGTTACGAAGGACAAGGCAGCCAAGCGCGTATACAAATTAATTTTAATGCCGCAGGTAGCAAATGGTTGGTCGCTGCCTACGCCAATCTGCAAGCAATATAGGAACAAGAATGAAAAGACGTCAATTTGTACAAGGCCTAGGCGCTGCTGGTATCGCTACAGGGTTGGCTGCCTGTGAACGTGGCGAACAGAGCACAGCTGCTGTTTCAGATCAACGCTTCAATTGGAAAATTGTCACCACCTGGCCACCTAATTTTCCCATCTTTCACGAAGGTGTCGAACGCTTCAGCAAAGACGTCGCGTTGATGAGTAATAATCGTTTACGTATTGCTGTATTCGCCGGCGGCGAACTCATTCCAGCCTTG
Source organism: Gammaproteobacteria bacterium (assembly GCA_016765075.1). Classification (NCBI taxonomy): domain Bacteria; kingdom Pseudomonadati; phylum Pseudomonadota; class Gammaproteobacteria; species Gammaproteobacteria bacterium. The sequence goes on along the minus strand of JAESQP010000090.1, from coordinate 2,251 downwards.
CAAAGTTTTGATGCCGTATCACAAGGTACGGTCGAAATGGGGCATGGTGCCGCCTATTATTGGGCAGGCAAGGTTCCTGCGGCACAATTTTTTACCGCCGTGCCTTTTGGTCTTAATGCGCAAGGTATGAACGCCTGGATGTATTACGGTGGCGGCCGAGAACTATGGCAAGAAATCTATCAACCGTTTAATTTGACCCCGCTACCGATGGGCAATACCGGCGTGCAAATGGGTGGCTGGTTTCGTAAAAAGATTGAATCTATTGCTGATCTGAAAGGACTTAAAATACGCATCCCTGGGTTAGGCGCCAAAGTCATGGCCAAAGCGGGCGCCAACCCCGTCTTATTATCTGGTGGTGAAATTTATACCTCACTGGAACGCGGTAATATCGATGCCACGGAATGGGTCGGGCCTTATCATGATCTGCGGCTCGGCCTGCATCGTGCGGCAGAATATTATTACTACCCTGGTTGGCACGAGCCCGGCCCCACCTTAGAGCTCATCATCAACACGGATGCCTGGCAACAGCTACCCGAAGATCTGCAACTAATCGTCGAGAATGCAGCAGCGGCCAGTAATATCTGGATGCTGTCTGAGTTCGAAGCCAAAAACCTCACTGCACTCAAAACTTTACGTGAAGAACACAAAGTCGAAATCCTGCCCTTCCCTGATGATGTCATCACTGCGCTCAAACAACTGACCGAAGAATCACTGAATGAAGAAGCAGCCAAAGACGCCACCTTTGCCAAAGTGCTTAACGCCTACCGCGCCTTTGCCAAAGACAATGCCCAATGGAGCGCCTTGTCTGAAACCGCCTACGCCAAAGCACTAAGCTAGCTCGCCTTAACGTCAGCATACTACTGCGCACCAAAGCTGTGCGAAATAGGCATATAGTGAATCAAAACTGTGCATTTATTTTTTGGCAAAACAACTCCCACCTTCAGAGTTAACTTAACTCATTGTTAAATAAATAGAAAATACTCTTGGCACATTAGCTGCTATGGAAGATACAGCCTCGGTACTGTATGACCTAGACACAGGACAGTACGCACGGGCATTGAACTACCTATTTTTTTACCTTATTAACCAGGAGATAATAATGTCCTTGACTCAAAAACTTAGCCCGCTTGCCCTGGCGACTTCGCTAGCGATTGCTGGCATGACTGTACCTATGGTTGCTAGTGCTACTGGCTCATTTTCAGCCAATGCAGGTGTTGCAAGTGATTACTTGTTTCGAGGTATTTCACAAACTGGTGGCGAAGCTGCGGTATCTGGCGGCGTTGATTGGGATTCAGGTGCTGGTTTCTACGTTGGTGTTTGGGGTTCGAATGTTGGCGGCGGCACAACCGGTTCTGCTGGTGAAAACGAGATTGATTACTATGTTGGCTACGCAGGCGAAGCTGGCGCCCTTTCATACGATATTGGTCTGGTAGCCCTCACTTATACACGCGAAGACTTCTTCCAAGATTACGAAGAATTGGTCATTGGTCTTGGTTATGGCCAGTTTTCATTCACCTACATTCAAGCCTTTAATGTTGTTTTTAATGGCGACGAGCAAGATGCTCCTTATTTTTCACTAGGATATGACCTGCCTATTAACGATACTTTAAGTGCAAGTTTCGTCATCGGTAACTGGGACATCAACAACAACGATGATTATACTCACTTTGATGCAAGCCTCGTTAAATCTTTTGACGACACTTGGGAAGCAAGCATTGGTTTTTCAACAAATGATAATGCAAGATCCAGCGCTCTTGGTTCTAACTCCGATGAAGTCACCTTTGTCGTCAGTGTCGGCGCTAGCTTCGATCTATAAATTTTAGCGCTCTACACAATCCCCTGTACGCATTGCGTATAGGGGATTTTTATTGCCAACAAATACTCGAAATTAATATCTATTTACTGATTGCCACACTCAAACAAGCACTTGTGCCTGGCTTATATCGACATCTTGCAAATCCAATTTGTCTAGATCGACATGAAAGAATTTAGTACTACTGAGTTTCGCTCCTTGTAGTCGCGCACCATCTAATATGGCATAACTAAAATCTGCACCCGTCAGATCGGCTCCACGAAAATCGGTATTGACTAATTTGGCAATGCGAAAATCAGCATGAATCAGGCTAGCCTTTTGTAAATTGGCATCACTCAAGTCATGCTCAACCAAGTTGGCCTCGTCAAGCTGACGGCCACTGAGATCAGCACCCACAAACCGATCACAATCAAGGGTGGCTAATGGCTGAAAACCTTT
>JAESQP010000089.1 GCA_016765075.1 Gammaproteobacteria bacterium | reverse complement strand
GAATACGAAAAATTCGCTAAAGCCACTAGACATTCTTCCCCTGATGACGAAGGCTGGGGACGCAACAACCAACCTGTGATCAATGTCAGTTGGCAAGATGCTGTTGACTATACAGTAAGGCTATCTGAGCAGACGGGGCATAGCTATCGTCTTCCCAGTGAATCAGAATGGGAATACATGGCTCGTGCCGGCAGCCAGGCCAGCTATTGGTGGGGTAATGAGTTACGTGGTGATTATGCTAATTGTCACGATTGCACAGACAATCTGGCTGGCAAACAAACAACCGCTGTAGAAAGCTATGATGCTAACGCCTTCGGTATTAAAAATACTGCGGGTAACGTCGCCGAATGGGTTCAGGACTGTTACCACGCCAGCTATGAAAATGCGCCACTGGACAGCAAAGCCTGGATAAGTAATGGCAATTGTGGCAAACGTATGGTTCGCGGTGGCTCCTACCGTTCAAGCTTTAACCATCTACGCTCATCTGCTCGTGATTCCTTTGACATTACAACCCGCAGCGACTCAATCGGCTTTCGTGTTGTCAGGGAATACTAAGGGATCGCTGATGTGTCTGGAGCAGCGAGATTGATGGCTGAAACTTTTCAGATCAAGGCGCGAATCGTAGTCAATAGTGGGGCTATTGGCAAGATCGCGCCCCGAAGGAAGTGCCCTTGGGGTACAACAAAGAGCTGGAAAGTTTCAGCCATCAAGGTCGCGTTCCACGACACACTAGAGGTTCCTTAGTATAAAAACCGGGTATTTTAATCGATTACAGGTGGCTTGACGAGTATTGCCAACCCTAGAATCTATTCTATGGGGTTAATCGTTGTGAATTACAATGAAATTGTGCCGTGATGTTATGTAAGTTATTGATTTCTTATTACGTTATGGTTGAGCATCACAGCTTTAGTTTGCCAGATTGATAATGGCCATTTTTTCCTGAGTCATGTCATGCATAGTATAAGCAATGCCACCGGTTCCATAACCGGACTGTCTACGACCTGCAAAAGGCATCCAATCAGCGCGAAAGGCGGTGTGATCGTTGACCATGACTGCGCTAGCATCCAGTTTTTGGATACACTCCATCACGACATCCAGTTTATTACTAAATACCGAGGCCTGAAATGCAAAAGGCAGGGCGTTGGCAAGTTTCAAGGCTGTTTCGAGTTTGTCGTAGCTGTAAACACAAACAACGGGGCCAAATATTTCTTGGCATGAGACTTTTGCATCGAGAGGTGGATTAAGGAGTACGGTTGGTGCGTAGGTTGTGGTGCCTAGCTTTTTACCACCACAAAGCACTTTTGCTCCTTGAGATTTTGCTTCGTTGACCCATTCGGCAACCCGATCAACTTCTCTTGGGTGAATGAGTGGCCCGCATAGCGTAGCTTCATCAGTGGCATTACCAACAACGAGTTTTTCTGCTGTGCTAGCCAATGCTTCTGCGATGACTTGTGAGTGCGCGCGTGGTACAAAAACGCGTTGTACCGAAACACACACTTGGCCAGAGTGATAAAATCCGCCTTTAATTAACGCAGGTACCATTGTTTCAAAGTCTGCGCTTTCGTCGACAATAACTGGCGCAGCACCACCGTGTTCGAGCGCGCAACGCGTGCCTGGTGCAAGCTTAGAACGCAGCATCCAACCGATATTTGCTGAACCCACGAATGAAAAGAAAGCGACACGAGGGTCGGTGACCATTTTTTCTGCTGTAGGAGTATTGCAGGCGACAAAACGACACCATTCTGGTGGTAAACCTGATGCGTGAAGTATTTCGACAAAACGCTGGCAGGATAAAGGCGTGTTGTCAGCAGGTTTGACCAGCACAGGACAGCCAGTGGCAACAGCAGGCGCCACCTGATGAGCAATTAAATTTAGCGGATGGTTGAATGCTGAGACCGCAACAACAGGGCCGATGGGCTCGAGCGTGGTAAATGCAATTCTACCAGCGCTTGCCGCAGTATGTCCCATAGGGATTTCTTTGCCGGCCATATGCGTCAGTGTTGTGATACAGATTTGCACACTTTCTATAGCACGAGCGACTTCTATTCGCGCATCGATTAAGGGTTTACCCCCTTCATTGGCAATCAAAAAAGCGAGATCATCGGTGTGTTGTTCAAGGCTTGCTGCGGTGTTTTTCAGGATAGCGATACGCGTATGTGCTGGCAGCCAGGCATCACGGTTTTTATATAGCGATTGCGCGGTGTCTAAATACGTATCGATTTCATTCCAGTCACTAAGTGGAACACTACCAATAGGTTTTAGATCGTAAGGGTTAACCACTTCGAGTGTTTTATTTGCGTTTGCATTCATAGTAGACAAACTTTTTCAGTTAATTCGTCAATGAGGACTTTTTCATTTTCTGAGTAATCAATTGGTAGGTCTATAAGATGAACACCGCCAGCATCGAAGGCTTGGTTTAAGACTGGTATAAGACTTTCAGCAGATTCAATGCGATGACCATTAGCGCCATAGCTTTGCGCATATTTTACAAAATCAGGATTACCAAACTCCAGGCCCCAGTCGTCAAAACCTGCGGATGCCTGCTTCCAACGGATCATGCCGTAAGAGCTATCGTTTAAAATGGTAATGACTAAATTAAGTTTAAGGCGAACGGCTGTTTCAACTTCTTGCGAATTCATCATAAAGCCACCGTCACCACAAATAGCCATGACGCGTCGTTTGGGATACATCATTGCTACCATCATGGCAGAGGGTAACCCAGCGCCCATGGTTGCCAATGCATTATCAAGTAATACGGTGTTCGGTTGGTAGGCTTTGTAGTTGCGCGCAAACCAAATTTTATAAATGCCATTGTCGAGGGCAATAATATCTTCATCACCCATGACTTTTCGTGTGTCGGCAACTAGACGTTGTGGTGTAATAGGAAAGCGTGTGTCAGTAATTCCCTCGTTAATATGAGTCTCGATTTCATTATGAATACGTGAGAAATAGGTGCGATCGAATTCAAGGCTGGTCTTGAGTTTATCTTTCAGGCGTTTTATTGAGCCGACTATGTCGCCGACCACTTCAACCTGTGGGAAATAAACCTGGTCTACTTGGGCAGATGTATAATTAACGTGGATGACTTTTTTGCCATTGTCCTCCATGAGAAAGGGTGGTTTTTCAACAACGTCATGACCAACATTAATGATTAAATCAGCACGCTTAATAGCGCAGTGCAAATAATCGTTATCAGATAGCGCTGCAGTACCTAAGCAAAGTTCTGAGCGTTCGTCGACGACACCCTTGCCCATTTGGGTGCTAAAAAACGGGACTTTTATACTGTGAATAAAGTCGTCCAGCGCTGAGCGTGTATGTCTTCGATTGGCACCAGCACCAATTAATAGCAGTGGTAGCTTCGCTGAGCGAATGAGTTTTGCAGCTTCGTCTAATACTATGTCATCAGCTACGGCGTAATGTCGATGATGTGGTGTTAGCACAAATGCGTTAGTTTCTTCAGCCGCGATATCTTCGGGTAATTCGAGTAATACTGCGCCAGGTCGTTCTTCTTCGGCGATGCGAAATGCTTCGCGGACTAATGCCGGAATGGTATTGCCGTGCACTATTTGCTTCGACATTTTGCAGATTGGTTGAAACAAGCTGACGATGTCAATGATCTGGAATTGGCCTTGTTTAGATTTTTTTATAGGTTTTTGTCCGGTAATCATTATTAAGGGGAAGCCACCAAGTTGTGCGTAAGCGGCAGGTGTTGCAAGGTTGGTGGCGCCAGGCCCCAGTGTCGCCATACACACCCCTGCTTTGTTGGTAAGGCGACCATAGGTTGCTGCCATAAATGCGGCGCCTTGCTCATGACGGGTGAGGACGAGTTTTATCGTTGAGGTGCGTAATGACTCGAGCATATCGAGGTTTTCTTCGCCAGGCACAGCAAATATGTGTTCGACGCCTTCCATTTCTAATGCGCGGACAAAAAGATCTGAGGCCTTCATGCCATGTTCTTTACCCTTTTTAGAGGTCATTTCTTTGTCCATTGTTTAGCCCCGCTATTTAATGGCAGACAAATTAATATAGATAAGATATTTAAGTATGTTGATCAAGCAAGATTGGTTTGGGTACAGGATATAAAATATCCATAGGGATAGATTTGCCATTGTCTTGGACGATACGTATATGTTTGCGCCGCATAAGCCGCGGTCTTCTAACACCGCAAGAATGCGAGATCATTTCAATCTCATGGCGCATATTATTACAGTAATTTGCTACTTTGACGGACTTGTCAGTCGGATCAAGGCCTTTTTGTAAGCGCGGGTTATGTGTGGTGATTCCAGTTGGGCAAGTATTTTTATTGCACCTAAGTGCTTGAATGCAGCCTAGCGAGAACATGAAGCCGCGTGCCGAAGTAACGAAGTCTGCGCCGGTGGCAATAGCCCAGGCCATCTCAGAGGGTGTGATGAGTTTGCCTGAAGCAATAAGTCGAATGCGTTCATTTAAACCATATTGGTACAGTATGTCTGCGATCAGTGGTAAGGATTCTTTGATGGGTAAACCGACGTTGTCCATTAAGGCCATCGGTGCTGCGCCTGTCCCACCATCGCCGCTGTCGACAGTAATAAAGTCCGGTGCACTTTCTACCCCACGCGCGTGGATCGCCTTACATAGATGTGCTATCCAGCCGGGTGATCCAATGACGGATTTAAAGCCGACGGGTTTTCCGGTAACGTCCCTAACATGATTAATCATATCAAGCAATTCGTTATTGTTATCGATTTCAGGGTGTCGATTAGGGGAAATTGAACTTTGGCCTTGCGGTATGCCACGTATTTTTGCAATTTCTGCTGTGACTTTTATGCCGGGCAAAATACCGCCTTTGCCAGGTTTGGCGCCTTGGCTAATTTTTAGCTCAAACATTTTTATCTGTTCGTGCGCGGCGACCTCTTTGAGTTTTTCATCGGACAGTTTGCCTGACTCGTCGCGTACCCCGTACTTGGCGGTGCCAATTTGAAAAACAATATCGCAGTTGCCTTCTAGATGATAGGGTGACAGCCCTCCTTCCCCTGTATTCATCCAGCAGCCTGCTATTTTGGCGCCTTTGGATAGGGCGCGAACAGCGGGCGCTGATAGTGCGCCATAACTCATGCCAGAGATATTGAATATCGATGGTGCGTTGTAAGGTTTTTTGCAATAGGGACCTATTTCTAGGCTGATTCTTTTCTCTGCGTCTTCATCTAATGTGGGGAAAGGGCAATTTACGAATATCACAGTTCCCACTGCCGAAAGGTTTTTTGTCGAGCCAAAGGCAATCGTATTGTCTTTATTGCTTGCAGCTTTACCAACCCACTCACGCTCAGCACGATTGAATGGCATTTCTTCGCGATCCATGGCAAAAAAATACTGGCGAAAAAACTCACCCAATGAGGAAAACAAATAGCGAAAACGGCCTATGACGGGGTAGTTCTTTCTTACTGCGTCTTTGGATTGAGTGATATCCATAATGAACAAGACGATCACCACGAGAATGAACAATGCAATCAAAAATATAAATAACGATGACAAAAGATGGATGTCATTCATTTGAATATCGTTCATTTATATTTTCTCACATAGAGTGAAAATCTGGTTTAGCTCAGATTATAAGTTGAATCTAGCACAATTATGTAACAGCAATATAAAGTGTTTTTGGTGCTTAGCTAACCCAATGAATAATATGTTCTTCAAGGCTAGTTATGTCCACTTCAGACTCTGACAATACGCGGTCTTTTACGGATATTCCAGCGTGGTGAACACTATGGCTGTTGCCTGATATCAACGGGTGCCAATCGAACAGGGGTTTTCCGTCAGCGATTAATCGATAAGCGCAAGTAGAGGGTAGCCAGTGAAATTTTTCGATGTCTTTTGCTGTTAAAACCAGGCAATCACTGACCAGGTCTTGGCGTTGTGGGTAGTTTGTACAGCGGCAACGATCCAAGTCCAAAAGTTTGCAAGCAACTTTGGTGTAGTAAACCTGATCTGTGTCTTCATCTTCGAGTTTATGCAAGCAGCATAAACCGCAGCCATCGCAGAGTGATTCCCACTCGTTTTGGCTCATTTCATCGAGTTGTTTCGTTTGCCAAAATTTATTCGTCACAATGAGTAAATAGCAATTTTAGTTAACCCGATTCTTTACCGAGAAAGTAATTTTCTTTATTTACTTCCTGCATATAATCGGTAGGGTTAATGGGTATTTGCAGATAAAATCCTTGTGAGTCTAACGCAGCTAATATTGCATTTGCATTTGCATTCGCCAGCTTAGTTTTTGCGGTAATGGTGAGTGTCATCGCCAGTTCTGGTTGGCCAATTTTCTTTTTTAAAGCATCAGGCAAATCATTTAAGTTGTCTTTTTTATCGATGTAGAGATACATGCCGTCTTTGTATGAGCAACGATAAATTTCGCAAGTGCGTTCTGTTTTCTTAGTCATAGTCTCTTCAAGGCCTATTCGGTTTCTGCTGTGCCGTGGAGTTGTTTCAGTTGGTATAGCAACTCTAGTGCTTGTCTTGCTGTGAGCTCATCGGGATCAATGGTTGCCAATAATTCTAACGTTGGATTAATGGTCTGTTTGAGGGGCTCGGATGAGAGTGTTTGTGTGTCAGCAGGGGCATTAAATAAATCGATTTGTGGATGATTGTTGTGATTGCTGCTGGCCTGTTGTTGTTCCAATAAATGCAGACGTTTTCTTGCTGTCGCAACGACAGTCTTGGGTACGCCAGCAAGCGCGGCAACTTGTAATCCATAACTACGATTAGCCGCACCTTCTTTGACGCTATGCAGAAAAACAATGCTGTCATGGTGTTCGATGGCGGCAAGATGAATGTTGGCAATAGCATCTTGCTTTGATTGCAGGACGGTAAGTTCAAAGTAGTGGGTAGCAAATAAGGTGAAGGCCTTGATGTGTTTAGCCAAGTGTTCAGCGCAAGCCCAGGCCAGTGACAGGCCATCGAAGGTGCTGGTGCCACGACCCACTTCGTCCATTAGCACCAGGCTTTGTTCGCTGGCGTTGTGAAGAATAGCTGCGGTCTCGGTCATTTCCACCATAAATGTGGAGCGGCCTCCAGCCAAGTCATCCGAGGCGCCGATACGTGTGAAAATACGGTCAAAGGGGCCAATGACAGCACGCTTGGCCGGGACGAAACAGCCGCAATGCGCCAATAGAGTAATGATGGCAGTTTGGCGCATATAGGTCGATTTACCGCCCATGTTTGGGCCGGTAATAATAAGCATGCGACGCGAGTCATCGAGTTGCACATCGTTGGGCGTAAAGGGTTTGTCCAAGGTGGCTTCGACAACAGGATGACGGCCATCTTTAATTAACAGACCAGGTTCTTCTGTTAGTTCTGGTTGTGATAAATCAAGTTGCCAGGCGCGTTGCGCAAAATTAGTCAGCACATCAATTTGTGCAATCACATTTGCGCTGCTTTGTAATGTCTGAACATCTTCAGCCAAGGTGTCTAATAATTGTTCGTAGAGGTATTTTTCTCTGCTTAAGGCGCGCTGGCGTGCGCTTAATACTTTATCTTCAAATGATTTCAGCTCGGGTGTGATATAGCGTTCAACGTTTTTCAGTGTTTGGCGACGTTGGAAATGATCGGGAATTTTTTCTGTATGGATTTTACTGGCTTCAATGTAATACCCGTGCACACGGTTATAGCCCACCTTGAGTGTGCTAATACCGCTGTTTTTTCTTTCTTTGGTTTCGAGGTCAATTAAAAATTGGTTGGCGTTTTCACTTAAATTGCGCAGTTCATCGAGCTCGCTATCAAAACCCGTTGCAATGACGCCGCCATCGCGAATGAGCATGGGTGGCTCTGCAATAATGGCATTGTTTAGCAGTTGGCTAAGCTGGCTATGTTCGTCTACAGCTGATTCAAGTTCGTTCAGCAGGGGCGAGTCAAATTGTGCAAGCTGTTGTTTAAGCTTTGGCAAACTATGCAGTGATTGGCGCAGTTGTGTTAAGTCGCGTGGTCGTGCTGATTTTAATGCGATACGGCTGACAATACGTTCGATATCGCCAACCTGTTTAAGTTGTTCACGTGTCGGTTCGTGTGCCTCTGGCGTTTGTAAGGTATCGACGCATTGGTAACGTTGGCGCAGCAATTCATGGTTGCGCATAGGGGTGTTGAGCCAGCGGCGTAACATGCGGCCACCCATGGTGGTGACAGTACGATCTATGACCGATGTCAGGGTGTTGTCACGACCGCCTTGAAGATTAATATCAATCTCAAGGTTGCGACGACTGGCAGCATCCAGTAACAAATTTTCACTATGTTGTGAGACGTGCAGGCTACTAATATGGGGTAGCAGGTTTTGCTGTGTTCGTCTTGCATATTGCAGTAGCGCGCCAGCAGCGCGCACGGCCAGCGGGGTGTCGTCACAACCGAGTCCGCTCAGGTCATGTAATTTAAGTTGTTCGCATAGCAGACGTTGCGCGTTATCCAGGTCAAACTCCCAGGCTTCGAGTGTTTGTACCCCAAGGGCCTGCCCCCGTGTCAAGCACGGGGCAGGCTCCGTGCTTGACACGGGGCTGTGGTGTTTATTGTTGTTGCTGAATATATTGGCGTGATCCTCCTGCACTAATAGTTCAGCAGGGCGCAGACGTGCCAGTTCATCATCGAGTGCATTGCTTGATTGCAGTTGTGAAATAAAGAAGCGTGCGCTACTGATGTCCAGTGCCGCGATTCCTGCTGAGCTACCTTCGATAAAAACAGCGACCAACAAATTGTCACGTTCGGCATCAAGCATGCCATCGTCGGTGACAGTGCCTGGCGTCATCAGCCGAACGACTTTACGTTCAACCGGCCCTTTGCTGGTACTGGGGTCGCCGATTTGCTCGCAAATGGCAACCGATTCACCGTGTTTGATGAGTTTGGCCAGATAATTATCGGCAGCGTGATAAGGCACACCAGCCATAGGAATCGGTGCGCCAGCAGATTGGCCGCGTGCGGTCAGGCTGATGTTAAGTAACTTTGCAGCATGTTTGGCATCTTCAAAGAACAGCTCGTAGAAATCGCCCATACGGTAAAAAACGAGGGTATCAGGATAGTCCTGTTTGATGCGTAAATACTGGCGCATCATTGGTGTATGAGAAGAGAAATCAGTGTTCATGGCTAGGGGGTGTTAACAATCATTTTGGCAGCTCTGCCCGCCCTTCGAGTTGCGCCTTCAATGCCGCCATACTGCGTTATTCGTCGATCATTTGGAACCACCAAACTTCTCTCCTCTCGCCTTGTCTGGCGGCATTGAAGGCGCAACAGGGCTGCCAAAATGATTGTTAACACCCCTTATCATAACGGAAAAGGGTGTGTAGCTTATTGTTCGATAGGGGTGTCTTTGTCATTGCCCCATTCAGACCAGGCACCATGGTAGCCTTTGATACTTTTATAGCCGAGGCTTTTGAGCACGATATAGCTGTGTGCTGAGCGGTGATGGGTTTGGCAGTAGCTAATGATTTGTTTGTCTTTAGTGATGCCAGCCGACGCATACAGTGTGCGTAACGCATCACTACTACGTAATTTAAGGTTGTTTTCCATATTGATGGCATCAGTCCAGTTAATGTTCACTGCGCCAGGAATATGTCCACTACGTTTAGCACGCACGATCTCGCCTTTAAATTCGCCTTCACTGCGTGCATCGAGTAGCACCACTGAAGGGTCATTGAGATGTTCGAGAATGTAGTCTTTATCTGCCAGGACAGTGTTGTCTATACGCGCTTCATAATGGCTGGTATGGATGCTAATAGTTTGATTATTCATTGGCATACCGGTACTGCGCCATGCAGTGAGACCACCATTTAGCAGGGACGAACTTTTATGGCCGAGGCAATCTAGAGTCCACAGCAGACGGCAGGCTTTGCCGCTGTTGTCGTCATCGTAGGCGACGACATGATGGCTCGGTGTCAGGCCAATTTTGGAAAAGACACGGCTCAGCATTTCTTCATTCGGCAATAAGCCCATGGTGGGCGGCTGTGATGTCACAATATTATTGTAATTAAGTGAGATGGCACCTGGAATGTGGAGGGTGTTATAGCTATCAGCGGAGGATAGATCTACGACGAGTAGCTGATGATTGCCGAGCAATGGTTGCAGTGCTTGTGGCTCGAGTAATAAAGCAGGTGGGCTGGCCATGATGCTCCTGGCAGATGTTCTTGGTAATAGAACAGGTGCGCTGTATTTGTCTAGCGGTATCATCGCGCTGTTGGGTTTGTACTGTCAAATAGGGGGCAAGTAAATGAGTGAAGTTGCTTGTTATAGTTTGACCGACATCCTTTGTCGGTCTGATTTGACACTATATGTGTCCAGATAAGTCTTTTATAACTTGTTTAATGCGCGTTGGGTAATGCGTTCTTTGGCAAGTGCGTCTTGCTGCATGATTCGGCGTGCGCGTGCTTCACTGAATGAAATAATGACAGCACCGCTGCCATGGCTGCGATCAGTATTCGTGGCAGTGTTTTGTTCTTCTTTTGTTTTTTCTTTGCTAGGTAAAATTTCAAAGGTATTGGCTAGCGAAGAATGATAGGCCGCTTGAGTAAAGAACTCATGCATACCATCGAGCATGTCGAGCATTAACATCTCCTGCGCTCGATCACCAAAACCCGTATTATTTTTCTTTTTCAAAATAACTGCTCCTAAAAAGTGTCACCCTAGTTGTCGGAAAATAGTCAGTAAAACTTGATGGTTAAATAGGTGAGATTGCTCACATATTTGCCTAATAAATCTCAGGGCAGAGCTTTCGAGAAGGCCTTTTAAGAGGCATTATTGACATAAGAGATTGATCTATAGACCTATTTTTTTATATGTGGTTGTATGTTTTGCAATAAGATTTTGAACAGTTTGGGGTTGGCACAGACAATATCACCGCTATCAAAGTGTGTATTACCGCCAGTCATATCACCAACCAGGCCGCCTGCTTCTTCAATAAGCAAGACACCAGCGGCGATATCCCAGGGTTTGAGGCCAAATTCCCAAAAACCATCAAGGCGGCCAGCCGCAACATAGGCCAGATCCAGCGCGGCAGAGCCGGCGCGACGAATGCCGGCAGCCTTGGGTGCGATCGCGCGAAATGTCTCCAGATAGGCGTCGAGATCCTGGTCTTTACGGAAGGGAAAGCCAGTGCCGATTAGCGATCCAGCCAGTATTTTACGTTTGCTGACGCGGATGCGGCGGTTGTTAAGTTGTGCGCCTGCGCCACGGCTAGCAGTAAAGAGTTCCTGGCTCACCGGGTCATAGATCACGGCTTGTTGTAATTTATCTCGGTGTTTAAGGGCAATCGATACAGCAAATTGTGGAAAGCCATGAAGAAAATTAGTCGTACCATCAAGCGGGTCGATGATCCAGACGTAATCACTGTCTCCTTGATTACCACTTTCTTCTGCCATAATTTGGTGGTCAGGGTAGGCAGTTTTAATGATGTCAATAATGGCCGCTTCGGCCGCTTCGTCAACTGCGCTGACAAAGTCATTATGATCTTTGGTGATGACATCAATGCTATCTAGCTTGTCCATAGAGCGACTAATGATGTCCCCCGCTCGACGTGCGGCGCGAACGGCGATATTTAACATCGGGTGCATGTGTGTTTTCCTTTGATTTGCTTTGGTTATGGACAAGGCGCGATAATGCGTAGCGTATGCTATTCTAACATTGCGTTGACTAATACATCTTGTAGCCTATTCTTTTGTCTAAACTCTCTGATCGCATCCGTATCGTTCTTATCGCCACCAGCCACCCTGGCAACATTGGTGCTGCCGCGCGTGCGATGAAAACAATGGGTCTGCAACGGCTGGTTTTGGTCTCACCAAAATCTTACCCTCACGCCGACGCAACAGCTAGAGCATCTGGCGCTGATGATGTGCTAGCCAATGCCCAAGTGTGTACCAGCCTTGCGCAAGCGCTACAGGGTTGTCACTACGTCTTCGGTTTAAGTGCGCGTGAGCGAACGATACCCTGGCCACAGATGTCGCCAAGGCAATGCGCTGATTATGCGGCTGAGCAAGGTGAGGCTGAGCTTGCGCTGGTATTTGGTCGTGAACATTCTGGTTTGACCAATGAAGAGCTTGAGGCCTGTCACTATCATGTGTCAATAGACGCTAATCCTGATTATCCGTCGCTGAATCTTGCCGCCGCAGTGCAGATTATGTGTTATGAATTACGTTTGGCCAGTGTGCAGCCCCTTATCAAGGTTGGTTCTTTGCCAGCTCCAGTTGATGAGCTGGAACGTTTTTTTGAACATCTTGAGCAAGTAATGATCGACGTTGAGTTTCTTGACCCAGAACAACCTGGCCATATTATGCGCCGACTTCGTCGTCTTTATATGAAGGCAGAGCCCGATAAACAGGATATTAATATCTTGCGTGGTGTGTTTAGCGCAGCACAGCGTGCTCTTGGGGTACAAAAGAACCGACCTGATAATACTTGACTGAATTAGTCAAGTATAGCTAATATCACACTATAAGAGCATGGCAAGTGTTGCTGGTCATTCTACATCAAGGTGCCCCACGCTTTCGCGGAGGTAAGCTCTTGGGGTACAAGGGGTTGTTTTACCGATGAAGTTAACCACTAAAGGGCGTTACGCCGTGACGGCTATGTTAGATCTGGCCCTCCATACAGACGCCGGACCCACTCCGTTGGCTGATATTTCAAAACGCCAGGCCGTCTCGCTTTCTTATCTTGAACAATTATTTTCCAGGCTACGTCGTAATGGCCTGGTTGAGAGTGCACGTGGCCCTGGTGGTGGTTATCGTTTAGCACGTGACGCTAATGAGATTGCAGTGATGCATGTGTTGGATGCCATTGACGAGAAAGTTGACGCGACCCGTTGTGGTGGCAGCGCCGATTGTCAACACGGAGAACCCTGTTTAACTCACGATTTATGGGCCGATTTGAGCGATCAGGTTTATGCCTTTCTCAGTCATATTAGTTTGGGTGAACTGGTTAAGCGAAATACGGTTCGTGCCGTCGCTAAGCGACAGGATGACGCGACACGACCTCACTACGTGGAATTGCCCAATATTAAAAAATCTATTAGAAAATCTATTAAAAAATCGACAGCGTAGGCGTGAACAGCACCCCCGGGAGATATAGCATTTGACGATGTATCTCGACCACAATGCCACAACGCAACTTGACCCGGCTGCTCTTGAAGCGATGTTGCCTTATCTGACAGCGCATCATGGTAACCCGTCAAGTATTCATCATGCAGGCCGAATAGCCCGCACAGCAATTGATAACGCGCGCGAGCAGGTGGCTGATCTAGTTGGCGCACATCCAACGCAGATTATTTTCACCAGTGGTGGCACAGAGGCCAATAATTTGGCCTTGAACAGCCTTGCCAGCCATAATGTTGGCGCATTTTGCGTCAGCGCTATCGAGCATCCTGCTGTGTTAGAGCCAGCACGCCAGTGGCAAGCGAAGGGATGGCAATTAGCGTTAGCACCGGTTGATGCCAATGGTAGGGTGGATGAAGACGCTACTGCTGAGATACTGAAAAAAAAACCAACACTGATGTCAGTCATGATGGCTAATAATGAAACCGGCGTTATTCAGCCCGTTGCGGCTTTAGCGCATAAAGCGCGCGAGTATGGCGTCATCGTGCATACTGACGCGGTGCAGGCTGCAGGCAAGATCGCCATCGACTTTAATGCGTTAGGTGTTCATCTTATGAGTTTGTCTGCGCACAAAATCTATGGTCCCAAAGGTGTTGGTGCGTTGATTGTTGATAAGGCGCTGGATATCCCACCTCTGTTATTCGGTGGTGGCCATGAAAAAGGTCGTCGTTCGGGCACAGAAAATGTCGCGGCAATAGTGGGTTTTGCCAAAGCAGCTGAATTGGCGCGCCAGCAACTTGATGCACGCAGCCAGCATATGCTTGGTTTGCGTAAGCATTTAGAAACCGCATTGAAAAAACTGGATGGTGCCCACATTATTGCAGAGTCAGCACCGCGTTTACCCAATACGGTATTGCTTGCTATTGCCGGTGTTGAAGGTGAGACTCTCTTGATGAGTCTCGATGCCAAAGGCATCGCCGTGTCCAGTGGCTCGGCCTGCGCTAGCAGTGATACTGAGCCTAGTCATGTGTTACGGGCGATGGATCTGGATGATGAATTTGCGCAGAGCACCTTGCGCATCAGTTTTGGTAAAGACAGTACGCTAGCAGAGTGTGACGCTGCGATAGCAGCGATTAAAGAATTAACGCAAATGAGCCAACAAATGGCTTCAGTTGCCTGGTAGCTATACTAAGGATTATAAGGATCGGCCATGTCAATTTCACTTACACAAGCGGCTGCCCAGCGTATCCAATCCATGCTCGAAGAACGTGGCTCTGGCATCGGCATACGTTTAGGTGTTAAAAAAAATGGCTGCGCAGGTTTTGCCTATGTGTTGGATTTCGCCGATGAGCAGAGTGAAAACGATAGTATTTTTACGCAGCATGATGCGTCGGTTATAGTCGATGAAGACAGCCTGCAAATACTAGAAGGTATCGAGCTCGATTACGTGACAGAAGGGTTAAATAAAAGCTTCAAATTTCGTA
Organism: Gammaproteobacteria bacterium; assembly: GCA_016765075.1. NCBI lineage: Bacteria > Pseudomonadati > Pseudomonadota > Gammaproteobacteria > Gammaproteobacteria bacterium. The sequence goes on along the minus strand of JAESQP010000089.1, from coordinate 3,079 downwards.
ACCCCAATGTAACGGATATGTGCGGTTGTGGTGAAAGCTTTAGTGTGAGCTAGCATCCAAATTAGTGGTTGTCACGATTGCCTTGGTGCGTGTTTTGTTTTTTCAGCATTAGATAGAAGGACCTTGCAGCCAATTAGGTCGATATTTTATCGCTGGATAACCTCATTGCCATAATTCTTCGTTCATGTTAATTCTTAAAGCGTTTTAATACTTGATTTGGGTATTCTAGACTGAATTAAAAGCCATTTTCATTGCCGAGGTGGCCCTCTATTCTTTAGAATAGGGGGGATTTGCTTCCCCGTTATGCTCTATATCGGGATATTTCTATTAACTAATTGAATTTCCAGGAGTTTTTATGGCGATTGAACGAACCTTGTCTATTATCAAGCCTGATGCAGTGGGCAAGAACGTAATCGGTCAGATTTATAGTCGATTTGAACAAGCAGGCTTACGCATTATCGCGGCAAAAATGACTCATCTTAGTGATGAGCGTGCTGGCGATTTTTATGCTGTTCACAAAGAACGCCCATTTTATGCCGATTTGGTTGCTTTTATGACTTCAGGCCCGGTCATGATCTCAGTGCTTGAAGGCGACAATGCAGTTTTGGCGCATCGTGATGTGATGGGTGCCACCAATCCTAAAGAAGCGGCGGCAGGGACTGTTCGTGCAGATTTTGCTGACAGCATTGATGAAAATGCTTGTCATGGATCTGATGCCGTCACTACTGCAAAAGAAGAAATCGCATTCTTCTTTGCCGATGAAGAACTTTGTTCTCGCACTCGTTAGCTCATGACCGACTCAGCCACAACGCGACCTGACTGTAGGGAAGAAGTACTTAATGATGCCGCAGGAATCTCAGTGAAGACCAATCTACTAGACCTTGATCATGAGGCGATGGTGGATTGGTTCGTTCAAATGGGTGAGCGTAGTTTTCGTGCGAGTCAGGTAATGAAGTGGATTCACCAGCGTGGCGTCAGTGATTTTTCTCAAATGACCGATCTGAATAAATCACTGCGCGCTACCCTGGCAGATATTGCTGAAGTTAAGGCGCCGGAAATCTTATCTGAAAACATTTCAGCAGATGGCACCTATAAATGGTTAGTACGTCTGCAAGGTGGCAATTGCATCGAAACGGTGTATATCCCTGAAGCCGAGCGCGGAACCTTGTGCATTTCTTCGCAAGTGGGTTGCGCTTTAGAGTGCAGCTTTTGTGCGACGGGCTATCAGGGTTTCAATCGCAATCTTAGTGTTGCTGAAATCGTTGGCCAGGTATGGCTTGCGTATAAGGCGCTGGGTTATCACAATGAGGGTCGCACTAAGATTCCTATGGAATCATTAAGCACTTCTTCCTTGCAGTCAGGTCGTACCAAGATTACTAATATTGTCTTCATGGGAATGGGTGAGCCATTATTGAATTTTGACAAGGTAGTGAAGTCAATCAATGTCATGCTTGATGACAATGCTTACGGCTTATCCAAACGACGTATTACCTTGAGTACCGCAGGAGTTATTCCGGCGCTAGTGCGGTTACGTGATGTTGCTGATGTCAGTCTTGCTGTATCATTGCATGCACCAGACGATGAATTACGTAACGAATTAGTTCCGCTTAATAAAAAATACCCTATTAAAGACTTATTAGATGCCTGCGAAGCTTACGTTGCAGATTCACCACGCAAAAAAGTGACCTATGAATACGTTATGCTTGATGGTATTAATGACAGTATTAAACAGGCAAAACGTTTAGTGAGTTTATTGCAAGGGCGTCAGGCCAAAGTTAACCTTATTCCGTTTAACCCTTTCCCTGAGACAGATTACAAACGCTCTTCACAAGCATCCATTGATCGTTTTAGAGACGTATTGGTTACAGCAGGCTTAGTCACGATTACGCGCAAGACACGCGGCGATGATATCGATGGCGCCTGTGGCCAGTTGGCAGGGAAAATAGTTGATAAAACGCGACGTCAGCAAAAACGTATTGCAATGACGGCAAGGGGATAGTATGAGCCGTATAGGGTCTGTTGACGTTTCATTTTTATCACTGTTGCACCTTCAATACCGCCAATTAAGGCGCGAGGCGCGTAGTTTGGTTGTTCCAAATGAGCAACGAGTAACGCCAAGTGGCGGTATTGAAGGTGCAACCCACAGGGCTGAGCCTCATTTTTCACCCTACTGCGTTGTCAGTCGCTTATATAGAACGACTATACTGCGCTTCTTCCGTCTTGTAGGGCGAAAAATGAGGCTCCAGCAGTGACAAAAATGAAACGTCAACAGCCCCTGGTCTTTATCGCGTTATTATCATTACTTATTAGCGCTTGCGTTAGCCAAGGCGGTGCCAATAAGTCTGAGAACACAGCGGCTGAGGCTCATGTTAGCTTAGGTTTAGGCTATCTACAGCAGAAACGACCACAGCTTGCGATTCAAAGTTTTACGCGTGCAATTGAGCTTGATTCGCGATTGGCGAGCGCACATCATTACGCTGCTGAATCGTATCGCCAGATGCGCCAATATGCGCGTGCCGATAAACACTTCGTAAAAGCATTAAAATTGGCGCCCAAAGACGCGGCGATAAAGAATAATTACGGTGTGTATCTGTGTGATAGACAACGCTATGATGAGGCCGATGGTTATTTTATTGAAGCCATAGAAGATAAATTTTATACCTCTACTGCTGATGCTTTAGAAAACGCAGGCTTATGCGCGCGCAAGTCTGGCGATTCTGTTTTGGCAGCGAAACGTTTTCGACAAGCAATTGAACATGATGAGCGTCGTGCCCGCTCACTTTACCAGCTTGCAGATCTCAGCTATTTAGCTAATGAGGTATTGGCTGCGCGCGGTTTTGTGCAGCGCTATTTTGCTGTCGCTAATGCCAATGCATCATCACTTTGGTTGGCAATTCGCATTGAACACGCTTTGAATAATGATGATGATGTACGTGAGTATGCGACCAGTCTGCATAAAAATTTCCCTAATAGTGATGAAGCAAAAGAATTCAAGCATTGTTGGGCAAATCAATAATGCTTGGGAGCCTCTGATATGTCGTGGAACGCGACCTTGCTGACTAAAATCTTCCAGCTCTTT
>JAESQP010000088.1 GCA_016765075.1 Gammaproteobacteria bacterium | reverse complement strand
TTGCTTAGTTCATTGGAAGGCGGAGATTGGAAAACTTGTTTTGATGTGATAACTCCACATGGCGTGATCGATATTCAGCTGGCTTTGGCTGGCCGCCACAATGTGCAGAACGCGTTGGCGGCTATTGCTGTTGCCTGTGCGGTGGACATTCCTGTGGCAGATATTGTTAGTGGTTTGGCGGCAATGCAAGCTGTTTCAGGGCGCATGCAGATTAGAAAAGGCATTGGTGAATGGTCAGTTATTGATGATAGCTACAATGCTAATCCGGTATCGCTTAATGCAGCCATAGAAATGTTGGCTACATTGTCCGGGGCAAAAATAGTTGTTATGGGTGATATGGCAGAGCTGGGTGAAGATACAATCGCTCTGCATCAGCATGCAGGGCGAACTGCTAAAGAATACGGAATTGACCAACTCTACGCTGTTGGCCCCTTAAGTGCCCATGCCGTTAACGCATTTGGTGAAGGGGCAAAGCATTATACAAGTCAGCTTGCGTTAATTAATGATTTAATTACTGATTTGCATAGCGTTTGTGCTTGTCAGGCTAACACGATTTTAGTTAAGGGATCACGTAGTGCAGGCATGGAACGCGTTGTTGCAGCATTGGTAGCAGATACCGTTAAGGAGCCTCTAATTAAGTCATGAACGAAAATCTTGAGTCCAAAATATTCAACTTTTACATGCCCTTGGGGTACTTCGTTGTGAATCTTCGTAATAGCCCAACTATTACGTGCGATCCACGCCTCGAATTTGAACATTTTGAACCTCAACCTTTTTCGCCCAGACTTAATCAGAGGCTCCTTGATCAGCCAACCCTGTCTGTGGTGAGGTAGGCGATACGGCCATGTTGCTCTATTTAACCGAATATCTGACCGAATTTTATCGTCCCTTTGGCGTTTTTCAATATTTGACTTTACGCAGTGTGATGGCAGTGTTGACGGCCTTAGTTATTTCATTTTTGTTAGGCCCCTATGTTATAAAAAAACTAGCCAATCGATCTATTGGCCAACCGATTCGTGATGATGGTCCCGAAACTCACCTGGTTAAAGCAGGTACGCCGACCATGGGTGGTACGCTCATTTTGATTGCGGTGATACTCAGTGCTTTGTTGTGGGGAGACCTTGGAAATCATCAATTGTGGACAGTAGTTTTGGTGACTGCAGCTTTTGGCATGATTGGCTTTGTTGATGATTATAAAAAAGTAATTCTCGGTGACAGCAAGGGTATTTCGGCTAAAAGTAAATACTTTTGGCAGTCCGTAGTCGCTTTATTGGCTGCACTTGTTTTGTTTTATAACGCCAGTCATGCGGCAGAGACAGAATTACTTGTTCCCTTCTTGAAGGATGTTGCTATTCCACTTGGTTGGGGCTTTGTTGTGCTTACCTATTTTGTCATTGTTGGTAGTAGCAATGCAGTGAATCTCACTGATGGGCTTGATGGGCTTGCCATACTGCCTACCGTTCTGGTTGCCGCAGCGTTGGGTATTTTTGCTTATATTATTGGCAACATAAATTTTTCTGGTTATCTCGGTTTTCCATTTATTCCTGGTGTTGGTGAGCTTACAGTCTTTTGTGGTGCATTAATTGGTGCTGGCCTCGGTTTTCTTTGGTTTAACACTTATCCCGCGCAAGTCTTTATGGGTGATGTCGGTGCCCTTGCCTTAGGCGCATCCTTGGGCACGATTGCCGTAATTGCGCGACAAGAATTAGTGTTTTTAATTATGGCTGGTGTCTTTGTCATGGAGACTGTCTCCGTCATTTTGCAAGTCGCATCATTTAAATTGACCGGGCGACGTATCTTTCTTATGGCGCCTTTACATCATCATTTTGAACTAAAAGGGTGGGCAGAGCCCAAAATTATTGTGCGGTTTTGGATTATCACTGTGATTCTTGTCTTAATTGGCCTGTCGACATTGAAGCTACGGTGAAACGATGCGCACGATACAAACAATGCCTGAGAGCCAAAAATATGCCGATGAATATATCGGGAAAGAGACGCAGATGATGGCGTCATCAAGCAACGCTGCTGGCTTGTCTTTAGTCGTCGGCCTGGGTGTTACGGGCTGGTCTTGCGTGCGTTTTTTAAGCGCACAAGGGCGCTGCGTTGCAGTGACAGACAGTCGTGATATTGCGCCTTACAGTGCCAATTTACGCCAATTATTCCCCGACATTGTTTGCTCTCTTGGTGGTTTTGATCAGGCGTTGTTTGATGCAGCGGATGAGATTATTGTTAGCCCAGGCGTTGCTTTAGATGCGCCTGAAATACAGATGGCGCGCGAGGCGGGTAAACGTATTATTGGTGATCTCGAATTGTTCAGTCGTTATGTGGCTGCACCAGTCGTAGCGATTACTGGGTCTAATGGCAAAAGCACGGTGACGACTTTATTAGCCGAAATGGTAGTTGCTAATACCACCAAAGTAGCTGTAGGTGGCAATATTGGTACTCCTGTGCTCGACCTACTGGATGATGATGCAGAGTTATATGTGCTAGAGCTGTCGAGTTTTCAGCTTGATTTGGTTTCATCGTTAAAAACTGAGGTTGCGGTGGTGTTAAATGTTAGCGCTGATCACATGGATAGATATGCTTCTATGCAGGCGTATGCGCAAACCAAATTCAGTATCTACGAAGGTTGTGCACACCCAGTTGTTGATAATAGTTTTATTGCTAGTGCGCAACAATTTTTGCCTTTAATGTCGCAGAATTTGTCAGAAAGAGCCATTAATTACTCTTTGGCTGAGCCGGTATTCGATGCGGATTTTGGCATTCGTGAGGTGGATGGTGAGAGATATCTCGCCCATGGGCGGCGCAATTTATTATTAATTTCAATGCTCGCTATCAAGGGTGAGCATAACCTTTCGAATGCACTAGCCGCATTGGCAATGGGGTCTGTGTTAGGTTTGTCTGAGATGGCAATGCTTGATACGTTGCAAACATTTTCTGGTTTGCCGCATCGTTGTGAAGTGGTGGCTATCGTTAACGGAAGACGATTTATTAATGACTCGAAAGGGACAAATGTTGCTGCAGCAATTGCAGCGATTAAATCTGTTAATACACCGATTGTATTGATTGCAGGCGGTGATGCGAAGGGTGCAGACTTATCTCCCTTACGCGATGTTGTGATTGCGAAGGTTAAGACAGTCGTTACCTTAGGCAAGGCTGCAGCCAAGATCGAGTCGCTGTTAAACGGGATAGTGAATACAGTGCGCGCTGCTGATATGGATGAAGCTGTTAGCAAAGCATTTTCCTGTGCCGAAGAGGGTGACACGATATTGTTGTCGCCAGCCTGTTCCAGTCTCGATATGTTTGCTAACTATGAAGCACGTGGCAATGCTTTTGCTAATGCTGCGCGAGGTTTGCAATGAGTGTTGCGACGCAAACGCGACCGGCGGAGAAAACGCGACGTCGTATTAAAGGTAGGGTTAATGTTGTGCCAACTGCGGCTATTGATCTATCACTCTTGATGTCAATGGCCGTCATTATTGGTTTAGGCATTGTTATGGTGGCCTCGGCATCATTAAGTATTGCCGAACATCAGACAGGTAATGCACATTATTTTCTGATTCGACAAATCAGCTTGTTAGCCGTGGCGTTGATCGTTTCCTATATTTGTTTTCAAATCCCAATGAGCCTGTGGGAGAAGGTTGCGCCATGGTTGTTGGTCGTAGCTTTTATTTCGCTTATTTTGGTGCTAGTGCCGGGCATTGGTGTGACGGTGAACGGTGCTCGACGCTGGATTGACTTGTTTATTATCCGTTTTCAACCTTCGGAGTTCGCCAAACTAGCATTTTTGCTTTATTTGGCAGGTTATTTAGCGCATCACCAAAAACAGTTAGCTGATGTCATGCAAGGTTTTATTAAGCCCATGGCGGTTTTTATTGTTTTTGCTGTGTTGTTATTGCTCGAGCCAGATTTTGGCTCGGTAGTGGTATTGGCGATTTCTGTCTTTGCTTTGATGTTTTTGGCTGGTGTTAGGCTTTATCAGTTCCTGGTTTTGTTGTTAATTGCTGGCGCAAGTCTCGGTGCATTAGCCGTTTATTCGCCTTATCGTTTGGCTCGATTAACCTCGTTTCTTGATCCTTGGCAAGACCCTTTTAATAGTGGTTTTCAGTTAGTTCAAGCGCTGATTGCTTTTGGTCGCGGTGGTTGGTTTGGTGTTGGTTTAGGTGGCAGTGTGCAAAAGCTATCATTTTTACCTGAAGCACATACAGATTTTCTCTTTGCAGTCATGGCAGAAGAACTTGGTTTGGTTTCTGTGCTCATTGTTATCGGTCTTTTTGGTTATATCGTCTTACGTAGTTTTCGGGTTGCCTATCGATGCCAAATACTATCGATGCCATTTATTGCTTACCTCACCTACGGAATCGCCTTAATGTTTGGTATGCAGGCGTTTATCAATATGGGCGTCAATATGGGTGTCTTGCCAACAAAGGGCTTAACCTTACCGCTAATGAGTTACGGCGGATCCAGTATTTTGGTGGCCTGTATTTGTTGTGCTTTATTGCTACGAGCTGACTATGAAATGCGCCAAAAAAGCCAAGAAATGAGGCCACGAAAGTGGTAATACGCGTGATGATTATGGCGGGCGGTACGGGTGGGCATGTTTACCCTGGCCTTGCCGTCGCTGATGCGTTGATGGCGCGTGGTGCCGAAGTAATTTGGTTGGGGACGAGAGAGGGTATCGAGTCCCGTTTAGTGCCCGCTGCAGGCATTCCTGTGGTGTGGATTTCGATTTCCGGTTTGCGCGGGAAGTCATTGGCGAAACGACTCCTCTCCCCGTTTCGCCTTGCTTTGGCGATGATGCAGGCGGCCGTTGTGTTGTTACGTCATCGCCCGATGGCTGTCCTGGGCATGGGTGGTTTTGTCGCAGGACCAGGCGGCCTCGTAACATGGTTGCTACGTAAGCCTCTTTTGGTGCATGAGCAAAATGCGGTTGTAGGATTAACTAACCGTTTATTGGCACCCTTAGCGAAACGACTATTTGAAGCTTTTCCGGGCAGCTTCCCGCGCCGTTATCATGCTGTATCAGTTGGTAATCCAGTTCGATCTAGTATTTGTCAGATTGAATCGCCGGCTGATCGTTTTGTTGGTAGAGCAGGGCCCTTGCGCCTATTGGTTGTTGGTGGCAGTCAAGGTGCTCAAATCTTTAACACTATTGTGCCTAAGCTGTTACAACAATTCTCACTTGCAGACAGGCCATTAGTTAGGCATCAAACTGGCGAGCGTCACTTTGAGCTAACACAGGCACATTATCATGAGCATGAAGTGGAGGCTGATGTGTCTGCTTTTTTTGGTGATATTTCTGAACCCTATGCTTGGGCTGATTTGGTGCTATGTCGGTCAGGCGCGTTAACGGTTTCGGAGATCGCTGCAGCGGGTCTTGCTGCTGTATTTGTGCCTTATTCTTATGCGGTGGACGATCATCAAACTCGCAACGCACAGTATTTAGTTGAGGCTGGTGCAGCCTATTTGTTTCATGAAAATGATTTGACCATTAATAAGCTTAAAGTTGTGCTTGATCAATTTGTGGCGGATGCACAAAACAAGCGTGAAGTCTTATGTGATATGGCGATGAAGGCACGACAATTAGCGTTACCAGAATCTGCAAAGCAAGTTGCCGATGCGTTTTTAGAAGAAGCACTACGTGGTTAAGGCGATGACTTCCAGACTTAAATTTGAACGCGGCGTATCAGCATCACTGGCATCGTTGCCAGTGATGGGGCGAATTCGTCATATGCACTTTGTTGGTATTGGTGGTGCCGGTATGGGTGGTATTGCCGAACTCGTGCATAACCTTGGTTATCAGGTGACAGGTTCTGATGTGTCTGTGAATAGCATGGTGCAGCGCCTATCTGGTTTGGGAATACAAGTACAGCAAGGGCATGATGCGATTTATGCAAAGGATTGCGATGTCATTATTACTTCAACAGCAGTGAGCACTGACAACCCTGAACTTGTTTATGCGCATGAACAACACATTCCGATTGTGCCGCGTGCTGAGATGTTGGCAGAGCTCATGCGTTTTCGTTATGGCATTGCCATTGCTGGCACGCACGGAAAGACCAGCACCACCAGTCTTGTTGCTAGCATATTAGCCAAAGCAGGTTTGGACCCCACCTTTGTCATTGGTGGCAAGTTGAATAGTATTGGTGCCAATGCACAGTTAGGAAGTGGACGTTATCTAGTTGCCGAGGCGGATGAAAGCGATGCCTCTTTTTTGCATTTGCAGCCGATGATGGCGGTATTAACTAATATCGACCATGATCATATGTCTACCTATGGCAATGATTTTTCTCGTTTGCGTGACACCTTTGTCGAGTTTCTTCATCACCTGCCTTTTTATGGTCTCGCCGTTGTTTGTCTTGATGATCCTGTCATAGCTGAAATTTTAGATGATATACAGCGGCCTATTCTGACCTATGGTTTTCATGATGAAGCCCAGGTCAGGGCAAGTAAATTACGCCAAGTAGGTAACACGACTTATTTTAAGGTTGCTTTGCCATCGGCAGTAGACTTGCTTGATGTTCAGTTAAATATGGCAGGCAAGCATAATGTGTTAAATGCATTAGGTGCGATAGCGGTGGCCTACGAGTTAGGTGTATCGCTTGATGTAATGCAAGAGGCTTTGTCCACATTCCAAGGTGTTAGTCGCCGTTTACAGCAATATGGTTTGATGGCTGTTGGTAGCAGGAAAGTGCTGATGATGGATGATTATGCCCACCACCCGACAGCACTGCGCGCGAGTATTGACGCAGTTAAGCAAGGCTGGCCTAACCAACGTTTGGTATTAGTATTTCAGCCACATCGCTATAGTCGGACGCATGATTTGTTTGATGATTTTGTTCGTGTGCTTGCCGATGCTGAGGTGTTGTTGTTGCTTGAAGTTTATTCTGCTGGTGAGGCGCCGATTAGCGGTGCAAATAGCAGTGATCTTTGTCGTAGTATTCGCGCGCGCGGTGGCGTTGATCCAATACTGGTTAAAAATATGGATGAATTGGTGGCGACGCTTAACAACGTATTGGTAGATGATGACCTCATTTTGACGCTTGGTGCTGGGGACATAGGTTACATGGTGTCAGAGCTTCCTCATCGGTTAAAGGAATGTTCGGCATGATGGCTATATTAGATCATGTTCCATTGCGTGGTCAGCTTAGGTTGGATGAACCGATGCAGGGACATACTTCTTGGCGTGTTGGTGGTACGGCAGATCGTTTTTATCAGCCTGCGGATATTGATGATTTAGCGAATTTTCTGCGCCAAACAGAGCCAAGCGAACCGCTATATTGGATAGGTTTAGGCAGCAATTTATTAGTTAGAGATGGTGGTTTGCATGGCACCGCCATTGCCCTCTTTGGTGTGTTGGACAAAATGCAATTATTGGCTAATGACGTGGTAGCCGTTGAGGCAGGTGTCAGTTGTGCAAAATTAGCGCGTTTTTGTGTCAAGCATGGCTTAATTGGTGCTGAGTTTTTTGCTGGTATTCCTGGTACGGTTGGTGGTGCTCTGGCAATGAATGCGGGTGCTTATGGTGGGGAAACCTGGCCTAAGGTGGTATCGGTTGAAACTATAGACCGTTATGGCCAACGTCATCACCGCACGCCTGCTGATTTTGAAATTGATTATCGCAGTGTTGTCAGTGCTCGTGAAGAGTGGTTTGTTGCTGCACAATTTGCCTTTGCTGCAGGTGATTCTAAGGTCAGCAGCCAAAAGATAAAACAGCTATTACGGCAACGAGCAGACTCACAGCCCCTGTCGCAGCCAAGCTGCGGTTCGGTGTTTCGTAATCCAGTAAATGATCATGCCGCACGCCTAATTGAAGTCAGTGGCTTAAAAGGCCATCGCATTGGTGGTGCTAGCGTGTCAGAGCAGCATGCCAATTTCATTGTCAACGATGGCAGCGCCTGTGCTGCAGATATCGAAAAACTCATTGTTGATGTTGCTGGCAAAGTATTTAGTGATCATGGTATTCGCTTGCAGCCAGAGGTTAGGATTGTTGGTGAAAAAGGGGGTGAGCATGGCGGGTGAACTATTTGCCACCTTACGTGCCAGTGAGACCATAGTGCGTGATGCCATAGAGTACGGCAAAACAGCAGTACTATTTGGCGGTAATGGTACTGAGCGTGAAGTGTCACTGAATGGTGGTAGGGCTGTGCTAGATGCGTTGAATGCCAATGGTGTTGATGTCGAAGCGATTGATCCAAAGTATGACTCTTTAGCTGTACTCAATCAATTTGACCGTGTTTTTATTATGTTGCATGGCCGTGGTGGTGAAGATGGCACGATCCAAGGTTACCTGGAAACGATAGGTGTTGCTTATACCGGTAGCCAGGTGCTTGGCTGCGCTATTGCGATGGATAAGGTAAGAAGTAAACAGTTATGGTTAGCAAAAGGTATTGCTACACCGCGATTTATTGCGCTCAGTACAGAGAATGAAACCGACCCCAGTTTATTAGCGGCATCATTGACATTCCCAGTCATCGTCAAGCCAGCCAATGAAGGTTCTAGCTTTGGTATGAGTAAGGTTGAAAATGCTGATGCGTTAGCTGCGGCGCTTGATATGGCGGCGGGTTTTGATAATGAAATATTAATAGAGCAATGGGTGCAGGGTGCGGAGTATACCGTTGCTATATTAGAAGATAGCGCCTTACCGGTAATCCAGATTGAGACCGGCAATCAGTTCTATGATTACGCGGCGAAATATCAGCGTGATGACACACGTTATCGCTGCCCATGTGGGTTGAGTCCTGAGCAAGAACAAGAATTAAAAAGTCTTGCTTTGCAGGCATTCCATTCAGTGGCCGCTAGTGGATGGGCACGCGTAGACATTATGTGTGATCAATCAAACCAGCCTTATGTGATTGAAGTGAACACTGTGCCAGGTATGACAGGCCATAGTCTTGTGCCGAAAGCCGCTAAAGCCGCTGGTGTTGAGTTTAATGAGTTGGTAATGCGCATACTCGATACCAGCTTTGGTGATGAATATATTGATACGTCAGTCGGTGCGATGTGTGTTGGATCGGGGCTAGCAAGTGGCTTTTAAACGACGCAAGCAAAATCGTAAAAAGGTCAGTACCGTGGCGAAAGCTAAACGCTATGGTTCGGTGCTGATGACCGTTGCTGGTACGGCATTAGTCGTGACGTTAGTTGTGGCGACAGTACGGTGGTTAGGCGATACAGACAATTTTCCTATCACTAAAGTTAATGTAGAGGGAGGCTTTAAATATGTTTCTCCCGAAGATGTACAAGCCGCTATCATGCCTTTTATTGGTAGTGGTTTTTTTCAGTTAGATGTTGAAAATATTAAGCATACCTTGGTTGAAATGCCCTGGGTAGAGGCTGTGATGGTACGTAAAATATGGCCTGATACGGTGTTTGTCCATGTTAAAGAACAAAGTGTTTTGGCGCGTTGGGGTGATGATGGATTATTGAACCGTAGTGGCAAGTCATTTTATCCAGCCATAGAGTCCATTGATATAAGTTTGCCATTGTTGCTAGGGCCAAAGGGTAGCGAAAAACAAGTTGCTGATCAGTACAAAACTACCCGTGCTTTATTGCGAGATATTGATGTGCAATTGACCAGGCTTGCCTATACCGCGCGTGGGTCATGGCAATTGCAATTTCATGATGGTCAGATTGTGATGCTTGGGCGTGAAAATGTCAGTCAACGCATGCAGCGGTTAGCTAGTTTGTATCGTGAACTAGCGAGCAGCCAGGCTAATGCCAGTCTAGCGACAATAGATATGCGTTATGACACTGGCATAGCTGTGCAATGGCAGCGACGATCTGGTGCTGAAGAATGTCATAGGCCAGATGCTTGTCAGCAAGCGTCGATTGGTAGCCAAGCAGTAGGGAAAACCGTGGGGCAAATAGGAGGGCTGGTTTTTTAGCTATGTCAAAGCGAACAGAAAAAGATCTGATAGTTGGACTTGATATCGGCACCTCTAAAGTTGTCGCGATTGTCTGCGAAATCAACGAGAGCGATGAGATGGAAATTATCGGTGTTGGCTCACACCCGTCGCGCGGGCTAAAAAAAGGCGTGGTGGTTAACATCGAATCTACCGTGCAGTCAATTCAACGTGCTGTAGAAGAAGCTGAGTTGATGGCGGGCTGTCAAATACACTCTGTTTATGTAGGCATTGCAGGCAGCCATATTAGAAGTCTGAATTCACATGGCATTGTCGCCATTAAAGATAAAGAGGTGGTGACAGGTGATGTTGAGCGCGTGATTGATGCGGCGCGTGCCGTTGCAGTGCCTGCTGACCAAAAAATATTACATGTGTTGCCACAGGAATATATCATTGATAATCAAGAAGGCATTCGTGAGCCTATTGGTATGTCAGGTGTTCGTCTTGAGGCAAAGGTACACTTAGTGACGGGCGCTGTCAGCGCCGCACAAAACATCATTAAGTGTATTCGTCGTTGCGGCCTTGAGGTCGATGAAGTGATTCTTGAGCAACTAGCATCAAGCTATGCCGTACTAACAGATGATGAGCGTGAGCTGGGCGTGTGTTTGGTCGATATCGGTGGCGGCACCACTGATATCGCTGTCTTTGCCGATGGCGCCATTCAACATACAGCGGTCATTCCTATTGCTGGCGATCAAGTCACCAATGATATTGCCATTGCATTGCGTACGCCAACGCCTAATGCAGAAGACATCAAAATTAAATATGCCTGTGCGCTAACACAATTAGCAGGCCAAGACCAAACTATCGAAGTGTCTAGTGTTGGCGATAGGCCGCCGCGGCGTTTGTCGCGCCAAACGTTAGTTGAAGTAGTTGAGCCACGTTATGAAGAGTTACTTACTTTAGTGCAAGCAGAGCTTAGGCGCAGCGGCTATGAAGACCTGGTGGCTGCCGGGATTGTGATGACGGGTGGGTCATCGAAGATGGAAGGCTTGATTGAGTTGGCAGAAGAGATTTTTCATATGCCCGTGCGTCTTGGCTCGCCGCAGTATGAGGGTGGTTTGGTAGATGTCGTACGTAATCCAATTTATGCGACAGGAGTGGGTTTGCTCCTGTTTGGTAGTAACGAAAGGAGCGAGGGCAGGGTGGATGCACATAGAGGTAGGTCGCGAGCACTCTGGGGTCGAGTTAAAAGTTGGTTTCAAGGTAATTACTAGGAGCCTGTCGGATTTAGGTGATCGTAGCGAGGGGGAGTCATTTTGAGGCAGGTTTTTTGATCGTTTGAGGAGAATAGCCATAGCTATTTGACGAAAAGGATCGAGAAATCTGACCAAAATGGCTTGCCCGCAGTAGATCGGTCCTAAGTCCGGCAGGTTCCTGGTTCTGTTTTAAAGTTTGTAATGGGTTTAAATAATGAGGAGAGAGGCGATGTTTGAATTATTAGATGCACATAACCAAAATGCGGTAATTAAAGTCATTGGTGTTGGCGGCGGCGGCGGTAACGCGGTCGAGCATATGGTGACTGCTGATATTGATGGAGTCGATTTTGTTTGCATTAATACTGATGCACAGGCATTAAAAAATTCTCAAGCGAGAACGATTCTACAAGTGGGCGATAGCTTGACAAAAGGTTTGGGCGCAGGCTCTAACCCTGAGGTGGGTCGCCAGGCAGCGTTGGAAGATCGTGATCGTATCGCTGAAATTATCGAAGGTGCTGACATGGTATTTATCACCGCAGGTATGGGTGGTGGTACCTGTACCGGTGGTGCTCCAGTGATTGCACAGGTGGCT
>JAESQP010000087.1 GCA_016765075.1 Gammaproteobacteria bacterium | reverse complement strand
GACTTGGGTATTCCTGGTTCTTTTGGTTCAATTGGCTTCAGTTTTACCAGGCTGCCTTTGGGCGCCTTGATTGACCTTGAGTTGACTGCCATGCAGGCTGAAAGTCGCGGCGAAGTCATTTCCACACCGAAGGTCATCACTGCCAATCAGCAAGAGGCGGTGATCGAGCAGGGTGTTGAAATCCCATTCCAGGAAGCAACCTCCAGTGGCGCAACATCCACTTCCTTTAAACAGGCAGTGCTGAGTCTCAGGGTGACTCCCCAAATTACCCCGGATGATCGTGTGATAATGGATTTGAATGTTAAAAATGACAGTGTTGGCGATATCTTCTTCGGTGTGCCCAGCATTGATACCAATGAGGTGCAAACCCAGGTATTGGTTAAGAATGGCGAAACGATCGTGCTTGGTGGCATATACCAGGAGACATCAAACAAGGATATTGACAAAGTACCGTTCTTTGGCGATATCCCTGTGCTGGGTCGTCTGTTCCGACGCGACGCGCGTGTTAACAATAAATCAGAGCTGCTGATTTTTATTACGCCGAAGATTCTTAAAGACGGTCTGCACGCTCGCTAACAGCCTTATTCTTTTATAAGGTCTTCCAGCTCAGCGTACCGGTTCAGCGGTGCGCTGCTCACCCAGCTATACTTTGGGTTATACTTTGCGGCAATAATCAGTTGTGTATTTATGCTGCAAAACTCTTCTCAAAATATTTTTTTAGTTGGCCTGATGGGGTCGGGTAAGACGACGATCGGTCGTCAGTTAGCGCAAGCCTGTAAACTCGAATTTATCGATAGTGATGCTGAAATTGTCGCACGCACAGGCGCAGAGATTGCCTGGATTTTTGATATTGAAGGTGAGGCTGGCTTCCGCCAGCGCGAAAAGATAGCAATCAATGAGCTGACGCAGCAATCGGGTATTGTGTTAGCAACAGGCGGCGGCAGCGTGCTTGACCCAGACAATCGTTGTGCTTTAGCGTCACGTGGCATGGTTGTTTACATTTTGGCTTCACTAGATCGTTTATTGAAGCGCACCGCAAAAAATAAAAAGCGTCCATTATTGAATCACCCATTGAATCAAGGGAGCCCGCGAGCGGTTTTGCAAAATTTGTACAAAGAGCGTGATCCGCTTTATCGAGAAATTGCTGATATGGTGATTGAAACCGATGGCTGTACCGTGAGCTATGCGGTCAAGCAGATACGCAAGCAGATACAAGTTCTGGATATATACCGCGTATAATTGTGGCTCCTAATTATTACGTAAATTTATGAAGACGTTGACTGTTGACCTTGGTGATCGCAGCTACCCCATATACATTGGCCAAGGCTTGTTGACGCAAAAATCCTTGCTGACTCCTCACATTACCAGTCAACAAGTGTTGGTGGTTAGCAATGATACGGTCGCCCCTATTTATTTGGCCACTTTGCTGGCGACGCTTGAGGACTATGACTGTTATAGCGTTGTGCTCAAAGATGGTGAGCAATACAAATCGCTGAATACGCTCAATCAAATATTTGATTCGGCTTTGAGCAACAAGCTTAATCGTCAGCTGACCATTATTGCTTTAGGCGGTGGTGTGGTGGGTGATATGGCAGGTTTTGCTGCATCGTGTTATCAGCGCGGCGTACACTATATTCAGATACCCACAACACTATTGGCTCAAGTAGATTCTTCAGTGGGAGGCAAGACAGCTGTTAATCATGCGCTGGGTAAAAATATGATCGGTGCGTTTTACCAGCCACGTTGTGTTTTGGCCGATACCGATACACTGGATACATTACCTGAGCGTGAACTGAGCGCAGGCCTTGCCGAGGTCATCAAATACGGCGTCATTCGTGATACCGCGTTTTTTCAATGGTTAGAGAAAAATATGCAAGCTCTGCTTGCGCGTGACAAACAAGTGCTGGCCTATGCAATAGAAATCTCGTGTCGCAATAAAGCAGAAATTGTTGAGCAGGATGAGCATGAACGAGGTATCCGCGCCTTACTCAATTTTGGTCACACCTTTGGTCATGCGATAGAGACGGCGTGTGGTTATGGTGTTTGGCTACATGGCGAAGCAGTTGCAGTGGGCATGTGCATGGCGTCTGAGCTATCTCATCGTTTAGGCTGGCTGGCAAAGCAAGACATGCAACGAATCATTGATTTGATTACGCAGGCAAAATTACCCATAAGTCCGCCGGACGCTATGACTGTTACGCAGTTTAAGGGTTTGATGGCGGTAGATAAAAAAGTAGAAGATGGAAAAATCAGGCTGGTATTGTTGCAAGCCTTGGGCGACGCACTGACGACGGCAGACTTTGATAGTGCTATTTTTGAGCAATTCCTGAATGATAGTTGTGCAGCTTAAGATGCGTAGCTTTATCTTAAGATGACAATGGATGCGATGAGTCAACTTGCTCCCTATGCTGCCAGCGCAGAGACATCACGTGGCCGTGAATACCAAGAAGAGCCGCCATCACAACGTTCTGAATATCAACGTGATCGTGATCGTATTGTCCACTGCGCTGCGTTTCGTCGCCTTGAATACAAGACCCAGGTTTTTGTTAATCACGAAGGCGATATGTTTCGTACGCGTCTTACGCACACTATTGAGGTGGCACAGATCGCACGTTCTATTGCGCGTGCGTTGAGATTAAATGAAGACCTTACTGAGGCGATTGCGCTAGCGCATGACCTGGGTCATACGCCGTTTGGCCATGCGGGTCAGGATGCCTTAAATGCATGTATGCGAGAGCATGGCGGCTTTGAACATAATTACCAATCTTTGCGTGTTATCACATTGCTGGAACAGCGTTATGCCGATTTTGATGGTTTGAATCTTACGTTTGAATCGCGCGAGGGTGTGCTTAAGCACTGTAATAAAGAACGCGCTAAAAAATTGGGAACACTTGGCCAACGTTTTATTAACAGGGAACAGCCAAGCCTCGAGGCCCAGTTAACCAATGTTGCCGATGAGATCGCTTATAACAACCACGATATTGATGATGGCTTGCGTGCCGGCATGATTACTATTGATCAGTTGCGTGGCTTGCCCATTTTTGCCTTGCATTACGGTGAGGTGATGGATCGTTATGGAAACTTGGCACAGCGACGAATGATTCATGAAGTGATTCGTCGTATGATTAACACACAGGTGAATGATTTGATCGTGACCAGTAATGAAAATCTACAAAACGCTGCTGTTGACAGTATTGATGCTGTGCGTCAGTACGGCGCACCTTTAATCAGTTTTAGTGAAGAAATGGCTGCGCTTAACCTGAGTTAAAACGGTTTTTACGCGATAAGCTTTATTGTCACTATCGCGTTAAGCGCATGACGACAAAGGCAGCAAAAGTAATTAGTCGCCTGTATGAGGCGTTTATTAACGATCCGCAGTTATTGCCGCCTAAGAATGCTCATGGGGGTGCCTATGGCCTTGCCGAAGAGTCTCATCACGGGCATCATGAAAATACCACACAAAGAATTGTTGCAGATTATATTGCTGGAATGACTGATCGTTTCGCTATAAAAGAATATGCACGCATTTTTGATCCGCGTGAATTGACCTAGCTCGCATTTCTCACCAGGGGACGAGATGATTATGCCGAGATTTGAATTCACAAAGGATTTTGTGAGGAAGCGGAATAACAGTGTGTATTTCCGACTGAGCAAAATTCTTTGTGAATTCAAAGATCAAGCGAGGGCTCGCCCATCGGGTGGGAAATGCGGGCTGGTGGTGTCTGCAAGATGGAGCTAAAGGCTGACCAAGTAGAGTTATCGACGATATCTGATGCGATGCAAAAGCATTATGGTGGTGGCGATGCGGCCAGCGATATGGATGGCGTTAACGCTGGCCATTATTTTTCTGACACAGCACGTGAGCAGCGAATTAATCTGCTGCTACACCTGATCCATTATGCCGATTTGTTGCTGCTATCTAGCGCCCAAGGCAGTGGCAAGACAACTTTGTTAGCGAACTTTGTTGAGCGTATGGGCGATGATTGGCAGATTCATCAATTGCAAGGCGCCGCCCTAGCACAAGAAATGAGTTTGTCTAATCGTCTTGCTGACATTTTTGGTACTGCTGGCGACGGCCATGCCGAGCGTGTCGAGCATCTTATTAAACACATGCCGCGATTACGGCGTTTGAGTAAGCCAATCATCTTGATTATCGATGACGCAGAAAAGCTTGCCTTAGCATCGATGCAATTGCTCGACAAGATACTGGCAGCGGGAGATAACTATGGCAAACCCGTACACCTTATTCTTTCTGGTCGGCCAGGGCTTGACGACACCTTAGCGCTACCTGAATTAGCGGGTTTACAAGATCGTGTTGCCCATAGGCTTGATGTTCCACCCTTGTCCGAGGCGCATACTTCAGAATTGATACAAGATCATCTCGATGAGTCACATTCAGCTGATAAAACACTGTTTAATGCGGCCACGATTAAGCGTATTTTTAGATGTTCAAAAGGTTACCCTGGCCAAATTCTCAGTGAGATACACGATGTGTTGAATGCATCAAAGGCACAACAAAAGGCAGATAAGCCAGTATCGCACGCCGAGGGCGTGTTGCCGGTGGTCGGTGTGTTTGGCGAGGGTAGGGATGGGTTTATCAAGACGCTTTATTCGCGACCACTGATATTCGGCGCCATTGCTTTGGGTGCTGCACTCGCTGTCATAGGTGTCTTACGGCTAGGAGGTGATGCTGAGTTGGTGCCAGTGTCGGCCGACGTCGCACCGCTAGTCGAAATACCCGCAGTGGTGATCGTAGAGCCAGATCCAACAACACAGAGCGAAACATTATCATTGGTGGAAGCGTTGCTCAACCCATCCACTCCTTTGGTAGGCGCACCTGATTCTTTGCACCCCAATAGTGCGCTACCAACACCTACAGCCGAGACTGTGACGCCTGAGTCCGCGGATGTCCCCGTTGGCGCAGAGCTTACGTCGCTAATAACAATTCCTGCGCCCGAAGTTGTGGCAGAGTCTACGGTAGAAGTTGAGGTTGCCGAACCTGTCACTACCCCGCCTGTCCCTGGCTCAATAGAGAAATCGATAGAAGTGGTATCCGCTCAGCCTGAAATTCCCCCAGTTGTTGTTGGGGAGGCACCGCCCTTGCCGGAGCAGCCTCCCGCAGAGCCGATTGAAGTGGTTATACCTCAAGGCTCAGTTTTGTCCCCCCTTGCACCCCAAGGGCACGTAGAGGGGGAGCACGTAGCAGCAACAACGGTAAGTCCGCCTATTAAGCGTGATGATTGGCTGTTACAGCAAGACCCTAACCACTTTACCTTACAGCTTATGGCTGCCAATAATGAGGTTGGCGTGGTCAAATTCATTGAGGACAATGATTTAACTGACGTTGCCGCTTATTTTTTCAGTCAGCGCGATGGCAACCCATGGTATGCGGTCACCTACGGAACCTATTCTTCACGCTCAGAGGCCAATGCAGCAGTCTTGCCGTCAGCATTACGCAGTATTAAGCCTTGGCCGCGCACTTTTGGTGGTATTCACAACGCGATGCGTACGGCACGCTAACTTTGAACGCTTAATAGGTTGGCCGATATAATGTTTTTTAATATAACCCATTGGTTTTATAGCGTTATATTTTTTTATTGGTTTTGCTGTCAGCTTAGATTGAACCTCTAAGGCTGCCTCAGCTATAATTTTAGCCCTTTTGCCTGAACATTTTTTACTGTGGTTATTGTTTTGATCGCAAATATGGTATACGGGAGCAATGTCTTAGGTCGCGAATCGTACCCCAAGGACGCGTCCTACGACGCGAAAGTCCATGATGGGCTTTATCGGTCAGCGCTTGAAAAAGAGTTTAGGGATTTTAATTGATGAAATGGCTCCTGTCGCGGCGTATGCAATGAGTGTTAACAAGCTATATGCGGCATCAGTTTACTCGCCTGCTTAGCACGTCGTGGCGCAGTTACTATTGACGGTGTATTTGGAATATTTAGATATCTAAATCACCTTAGTGATTTTAGTCTAAAGAAAAATGATTGAGGACAGATGTGAGTAATTTAAAAAACGATAGATTATTGCGTGCATTGTTACGTCAGCCTGTTGATGTGACACCTGTATGGACGATGCGTCAAGCGGGCCGCTATTTACCAGAATATCGGGCGATCCGTGCTAAAGCCGGTAGCTTCATGCAGCTATGTACAAACCCTGAGCTGGCATGTGAAGTCGCGCTACAGCCATTG
>JAESQP010000086.1 GCA_016765075.1 Gammaproteobacteria bacterium | reverse complement strand
GCACTTAAAGACATATCTAATCGTTGCATTGTAACAACAGAAAGTTCTAAGCCATCAAGACAAGGAGCCAATCGTCATATCCCTAATGTTTGCCGCGAATTTAACATACCTTGCATTAATAACTTCCAAATGATTAAGGAAATGAACTTTAGTACAAACTGGGATGCTTCATAAATCTATACATTACACAGTGAATCAGGAAGTTGCGCAGTGTGTGAAAATACCGCTAACAAAAAACATTCAGCGGACAGTGAAAAGTAGCATTTCGCTTTGCTACACTCTGTTTTTAACTGCCGCTGGTGCAAGACCGTTACCTGGGCGGGCGAAGAAGTCTCACTTGATACAGGTTACTACAATGTTTGTCTGGTTAAGCAGCCTTATAAAGACTGGTCTTAAGCACTTCCCACACAAAGGCACTATTGTCTTTGCCTTGTTTTTTATATCGCTTGTATTATTTGGTTGTTCTCCACAAAACAATGATCATATTCGCTTTGCACTGCAAAGTATGCCCGTCACGCTGGATCCACGCTTTTCTACTGATGCCGCTAGCAGTCGAATTAACCGTTTATTGTTTCAACGTTTGATTGGTTTTGATAACAATTTTCAAGTCATACCTGAATTAGCACAATGGCAGCAGATAAACCCAAAAACTTATCGTTTTGAATTAATCGAGCCTGATCGCCAATTTCATCATGGCCGTCAACTCAATGCCAATGATGTCGCTGCAACCTATGAATATATAAAAAATCCTGTCAATGCATCACCACATCGCTCAAGCCTCGATGTGATAGTACGAATGGATGTTGTCGATGACACTACCATTGATTTTTATTTAAACGAAGCCGATACGCTTTTTCCAAGTCGTTTAGGTATTGCTATTTTACCTGCCGAGCTGATTGCTTCAGGACATAATTTTCGA
This sequence comes from Gammaproteobacteria bacterium, assembly GCA_016765075.1. Lineage (NCBI taxonomy): Bacteria > Pseudomonadati > Pseudomonadota > Gammaproteobacteria > Gammaproteobacteria bacterium. Next base: position 30,381 of record JAESQP010000086.1, on the reverse strand, counting down.
AAACAGCCCATAGGCAGTGGTGATTTCAAGTTTATGGTACAGCCATCACCCACACGTTTACAGTTGCAACGCCTCTCTGATAAACAAGGCTTCGATTTTGTGCATATGCCTAATCCAACAACGCGTGTGCTCAAGCTGATCAATAGCGAAATTGATATGATGCAAAATGATATTAGTCCTGAGTTGGTAGCGTATCTTGACCATCATGTGGGTATCAATGTTGAGCGTGGCCGTGGCTCTAACTTTACTTATCTAGGGCTTAATTTAGAGTCACAAAAATTAAACAAGCCTATAGTGCGCCAAGCATTGGCTCATGCATTGAACAAGCAAGAAATCATTACCTTTTTGTTTCAGGGATCAGCAAGACCTGCTAACACAATATTAAGTGATGACCATTGGGCAGGCAATGCACAGCTTAATGCTTACAGCTATGATCCAGAATTAGCGCGAAAACTTCTTGCCGAAGCAGGCTATGATAAAAATAAGCCACTAGAGCTAAGTTATAAGACGTCGAGCGACCCTTTTCGCATACGTTTGGCAACGGTTATTCAAAGCCAACTTGAAGCCGCTGGTGTGGTAGTTGATATTCAAAGCTATGATTGGGGCACATTTTACGGTGATATTAAGTCGGGTCGTTTTCAGATTTACAGTTTGAGTTGGGTCGGAATCAAGTCGCCGGATATTTTTCGTTATGTGTTTCATAGCAGTGCTTTTCCACCCGAAGGCGCTAATCGAGGCCGCTATGTTAATCATCAAGTTGATAACTTGATTGAGGCGGCCGCTTTAGAGTCGAATACCGAGATGCAAGCCGATTTTTACCAACAGATACAATCAATCATCCACAACGATTTGCCTTATATTCCACTGTGGTATGAAGACCATGTGTATCTGTCACGTGATACGATCAGTGGTTATAGTATGTCAATTGATGGTAGCTACGATGGTCTAAAAACGGTGATAAAACAATGACAGTGCAACGACTTCACATCAGCATACCGCGACAGCGTTTAATATTTTACGAAGGTGATAAGTGGCTGTTTGAAAGTCTTATTTCTACTGCGGAAAATGGGGTGGGAGAGAAAAATGGCAGTGGTTGTACGCCACGCGGAAAACATATTATAAGAGCAAAAATTGGTGCCGGATTGTCTAAAAATAGCGTATTAGTTGGCCGTCGCCCAACGGGTGAGCGTTATGATAAAACTTTGGCAGCAACCTTTCCTGATCGAGACTGGATATTGACGCGTATTCTATGGCTAAGCGGTTGTGAGTTGAGCCATAATCGCCTGGGTAATGTCGATACCATGCGCCGTTATATCTATATTCATGGCAGCCCTGATACGGTAGCAATGGGTAAACTCGGGTCACATGGCTGTATTCGCATGCGTAACGATGACATTATTACCTTGTTTGATCGGGTTAACCTTGGTGCAAGTGTCATGATCAGCGAAACGGAGTAGGCTTTATATGCTTAATTACTTCGTCAGCCGAATTGCCAGTGCATGTCTTGTCATACTTGGTGTTTCTTGCCTGGTTTTTTTCTTTATTCATCTCATTCCCGGTGACCCCATCGAAGTCATGTTGGGTGAGTCGGCACGTCCGGCAGATCGAGAAGCACTGCGGCAAGCATTAGGTCTGAACCAGCCAGTATTAACCCAACTAGGCCAATATTTGTCAAACCTCGCGCAATTTGATTTGGGTCACTCACTGCATTCTAAAGAAGCGATTAGCAATGTGTTATGGCAACGTATCCCGGCAACCGTTGAGTTGGCCTTGGCAGGTTTGCTGGTTGCTTTAGTGCTGGCTTTTCCGCTAGGTATTATTGCTGCACTAAAGCGCGATACTGCTTGGGACCATAGCGCTATGACGGTTTCGCTACTGGGCGTTGCTATCCCAAACTTCTGGATGGGGCCTTTGCTGATTTTAGTATTTGCTATTGGTTTGGGCTGGTTGCCCGTCAGTGGGCGAGAGCAAGCGACATCAATCATCTTGCCCGCATTGACCTTGGGCACAGCTATGGCTGCTATTTTATCGCGCATGATTCGCTCAACATTGCTTGAAGTATTAGGCGAAGATTATATTCGGACAGCGCGTGCTAAAGGCTTATCCCCTTATCAAATTGTATCGCGCCACGCTTTACGTAATGCCATGTTGCCAGTGATCACACTGATTGGTTTGCAATTGGGCACACTACTTGGCGGTGCCGTGATTACTGAAATTGTTTTTTCCTGGCCAGGGGTGGGCCAGCTAACGATTGAGGCTATACAAAAACGTGATTACCCCGTCCTACAAGCCTGTATATTACTCATTAGTGTCAGCTACGTTGTGGTGAACACGATAACAGATCTTATTTATGGCGTACTAGACCCTAGAGTGCGGCTTAGAGAATCATGATCCGCGATAGCCTCAGCATTATTATTATCGCCATTTGGCTGTTTGCGGCGTTATTTGGCGCTTATTTTAGTTTAAGCCCTTATGAGATTGATCTGCCATCAATACTTACCCCGCCTAACAGTGAAACATGGTTAGGTCACGATGATTTAGGCCGGCCGTTGTTTGATCGTTTGGTCGAAGGCGCCAATGTCTCGTTTACCGTTGCCGTCACCGTAGTGATTATTTCATCAGTGGTGGGGACATTAATTGGCAGTACCAGTGCCTATATTGGTGGTTGGTTCGATCATTTGATTGTCCGCATCATTGATGTTTTATTGGCATTCCCCGGTATTTTGTTAGCGATTGCCCTGGCTGGCGTTATGGGCCCAGGTATCGAAAATGTAGTGATTGCGCTGTCAGTTGTCGGTTGGGTGGGTTTTGCACGTTTATCTCGCGCGCAGGTAATGAGCATCAAGCACAGAGATCATGTGGTTGCAGCAAACGCCTTAGGCACGGCGCGACCGACTATTGTCTTACGCCACTTGATTCCCTTGATATTGGCGCCACTAATGGTTGAAGCGACCTTTGGTATTGCCAGTGTCATTTTAGCAGAGGCCAGTTTGTCATTCCTCGGCCTTGGTGTGCAACCGCCCGCTGCATCTTGGGGCAACATGGTGCGTGATGGCACGCGCTATATGTTGGTTGCGCCGCATATGGTACTGATGCCAGGTTTGGCAATTATGTTCGTTGTGTTAGCAGTCAACCTGTTAGGCGATCGTATTCGTGACAAACTTGATGTGCGCATAAGAGAACAGGAATAGATTAACGTGTCACTCGGCCCATTAATGATTGGTATAAAAGGCCTTGTGCTGGATAAGGCTGAGCACGAATTATTGTGTCACCCCTCTGTCGGTGGCGTCATTTTGTTTGCACGAAACTATGACTCCTTGCAGCAACTGGAAGAATTAGTGTCCCATATTCATACACTGCGACAACCCCATCTATTGGTTGCTGTCGATCACGAGGGTGGTCGCGTGCAACGCTTTCGCGAAGGCTTTAGCGTATTGCCTGCAATTCGAGAACTGGGTAAACGCTATGATGTTAACCGTGATCAAGCCTTATATCAGGCCGAGCAATGGGGTTGGTTGATGGCAGCAGAGCTACGTGCAGTCGGTATTGATATAAGCTTTGCGCCAGTGTTAGATATTGATCGCGAAAAAAGCCAGGTAATTGGTGACCGTGCCTTTCATCATGATAGCGAGGCCATTTCGCGGCTTGCTTTTCGTTATATGCGTGGTATGCAAGCCGCGGGGATGTCTGCTACCGCTAAACACTTTCCAGGCCATGGTGGAGTAAGTCCCGATACCCACACCGAGTGTGCAATTGATGGGCGCAGTTTTGAATCATTAGCGCACGCAGACATACGACCTTTTGCTCATTTGATTGAATCGGATTTACCTGCCGTCATGATGTCGCATGTTATTTATAGTGAAATTGATCGGTGGCCAGCGAGCCTGTCAGCCGTATGGATTCAGCAGATACTGCGCAAGCGCCTTGGCTTTCAAGGTGTGGTTTTCAGTGATGATCTGTGTATGAAAGGCTGTGGTATTGCTGGCAACATGCTTGATCGGACTCATAAAGCTTTGGATGCAGGCAGTGATATGGTCTTAATTTGCAATGACTTTAAGGCCATTGCTAATGTTATTTCGAGATTAAATTTTAGTCCGGATCCATTAGCGACATCGCGTTTTGCACGCATGCATGGACATAAAGCCATGAATCTTAAGGCCTTGCACAGTAGCCAGCTTTGGCAACAAGCACAAGCAGCGCTTGAGGGCGATCTGCCGCCGCCATTGCAACTTACTTAACCTGGATATTTTATGAAGTGATGTGTCACCTCGCTTGTTCATTTGTTGCACAGAAAATATTTTCTCAGTGGCTTGCTAGGGAACCTCTGATTTATTCATGGAACACGACCTTGCACCTGAAATATCCCAGTTCTTCGTTACGAATCTTGCTAATAGCCCCGCTATTGCCTGCGGTTCGCGCCTCGATCTGGCCCTTTTATATATATGGTTCAAGCATAATCCCGCTGTCCCAGAATAAATCAGAGGTTCCTTAGCTGTTAAAGGGATTTTCATGTATTCAAATAAATCAGCATTGTTATTGGATATGAACAGTACATTTATGTTTGGCGAAGATAACTTTGGCAGTTCGGAAGATTTTTCTAAATATTATCGAAAAATTAGTGGCTCTCTCTCAGGAAGAGAAGTTAATAGAATTATCAGATCGGTTTATACGTATTTAGAGGAACGATACCCGAATGAAAATTACAGGCATAGCTTTCCAACGGTGGAGCAAACAATCAATAATGTTGTGGAGAAAAAATTATCGATGGAGGAGGTTTCAAAAATAGTGAAAACCTTTGCTCATCATGAAATTGGCAATATTGCTGTTGAATATATTGATGTGCTCCATAAGTTAAGCCAAAGCTATAAATTAGCTGTTGTAATTGATATTTGGGCGCCCAAAACAACATGGCTTACTTTATTTAAAGAAGTGGGAATTGATAAATTGTTTTCTGCGTCCTCATTTTCCTCAGATCACGGGATGGTTAAACCATCCCCAAAGCCATTTGATCTTGTGGTAAAGCAGCTTGGCATAAAGAAGGAAAAATGTTTAGTAATAGGGGATTCCATTCGTAGAGACCTTGGTGGGGCATCGGCGGCGGGCATTGATTGTGTATTAGTAGGTGTTGCGAAGCACGAAAATGCTTTAGGCTGTTACAAAGATTTATTAGAGTTAAGTCATGATTTGTAGTAAAACAGCTAATAAGACCATTGAGCTTTGACAAGTCTCTGTAAAGGTTTGTAAGTAAATTTATAAAATATTTGGGTTGACTGGCATGGTCAAATTTTATTTTTTTCAAAAATCTAAGAGTTAATTATAGTGGAAGAGCTTTTAAGTCAATTTCAAAACTGGACCTGGAATAACTGGATTAATCAGGTCTTTGTTGTTGTTTTTATTACCCTGGTTGCAGCCTATATCCAGCGCCGTGTCTTCAATAAGGTTTACCGGCGCTTACAAAAAACCAAAAATCCTTGGGATGATGCCCTTGTCGACGCACTACGTCGTCCTGCTACCGCGTTGATCTGGGTACTTGGTATCAGTCTTGCCATTTCGATTATCCAGTCACATGCTGAAGTACCTATTTTTAAGGCGGTAGGATCGATTAGAGACGTACTGGTCATGGTCCTCATCGCTTGGTTTCTTTTGCGTTTTATTAATAACGCAGAAGGCAACATTATCAGCAAAAACAGGAAAGACCCCGTTGATGAAACGACTGTGCGCGCCATTGGTAAATTACTTAGCATCGCTGTTGTTATCACTACAGCCCTGGTTATTCTACAAACGTTTGGTTATAGCATTGCCGGTGTGCTCGCCTTTGGTGGGGTAGGGGGGATTGCCATTGGTTTTGCAGCAAAAGATCTATTAGCCAATCTTTTCGGTGGCGTTATGATTTATCTTGATCGCCCGTTTGCTATTGGTGACTGGATACGTTCACCTGACCGTGAAATTGAAGGCACCGTTGAGCATATTGGTTGGCGCGTCACACGTATTCGTACTTTTGACAAACGACCCTTATATGTACCTAACTCTGTATTTACTATCGTCTCGGTAGAAAACCCCTCGCGTATGTCGAATCGCCGCATCAAGGAAACTATCGGCATTCGTTATGATGATGCAGCGAAAATGGATGTTATTGTCAGTGATGTGAAGCAAATGTTAATTGATCATGCCGAAATCGATAATAACCAAACCATGATCGTTAACTTTAATAGTTTTGCACCCTCATCACTGGATTTCTTTATCTACACCTTTACTCACACCACAAAATGGATACGTTTTCATGAAATTAAACATGACATATTGCTACGAGTAGAGAAAATTATCAGTGATCATGGTGCTGAAATTGCCTTTCCAACCTCTACCTTGCATGTGCCTGATGAAATAGCAATTGATCAATCATAGTATCAAGTTTTATTGTTTTAGAAAGTAGTCACTGAGCATTTTATGTTTCGTTTTAAAGCCGCTATTTTATTCATTTTATGCTTAATACCCTTGTCTGTAGCAATAGCAGTTTTTGAACCACTGCCAGCATTGCCCCCCATTCCAAGTGATAATCCACTCACTGAAGAAAAAATTGAACTTGGTAAGCAATTATTTTTTGACCCAAGACTATCGAAGAATGGGAATATATCGTGTAATAGCTGTCATAACGTTACCGCAAGCGGTAGTGATGGCCAGCAGACGCCGGTTGGCAGCACGGGCAAACAACACCGACGTAATAGCGCAACTGTTTGGAATGTAGGGTTTCATACCAGTTTGCATTGGGATGGTGAAGCACTGAGTTTGGAACATCAGTTTGCCATGCATTTAATTGACCCAGCGGTATTGGACAATACCGAACAGGTTATCGAAAAACGTATTGGCGCTATTCCAGGTTACCAACGGCAGTTTAAACGTGTTTTTGGTCAAGATGGTATAACGGTAAACACCATAGCCAAAGCTTTGGCAACGTATCAACGTACACTGGTGACAGCTAATAGCCCGTTTGATCTTTATCTTAAGGGCGATACATCAGCAATAAGTGCACAAGCCAAACGTGGCTTCGATACGTTTAAGCAAGTCGAATGTTCGGCCTGTCATTTCTATGTTAATTTCGCCGGCCCGCAACCCGGTATTGCGTTAAAAATGGGCGAAGGTTTTTGGGAGTTATTTCCTAACACGAGCGGCACAGTCTACGAAGAAAAATACGATCTCATTACCGATGACCTGGGGCGTTATAACTATACGGGTGAAGCCAGCCACAAAAATATGTGGCGTGTGCCATCGCTACGTAATATCGCGATTACCGGGCCGTATTTCCATAACGGCAAAGTCGAAACCTTAGCGGAAGCCGTGCGCGTCATGGCCGCGACTGAACTTGACCGTAAATTAAATGAACAGCAAGTTGCTGACATTGTTGAATTTCTAAACAGCTTGACAGGTCGTTTCCCCCTGCAAACGCTACCACGTTTACCTGATGATCATGGTGTAGAAGACGCCATTAATCATCGTAAGCAATCGGAACAGGCAGGTGGCGTGTCGATGGGTGTTTTTTCTGTTGACTCAAAAGGGGCAATGACACCAGCAGTGGTGCAGCCACACCTTCAGGGTAAATAGCTTGTGATAAAATCTCTTCAGTGCCTTACTGGTATAGGTTTATTTTTCCTGTTGTTGTCCAGTCACGCCTTTGCCAATCGTTGTGCGATGATTCATCCCTGGACAGGTTACTATCTTGATAATCAGGCTGAGGGCTGTGATAAAAAAGTGGTCAAAATGGATTTTACCAATATAGAGGGTGAGGTTTTATCTCAATGGTTAAATAAAATGGATATTCGTGATAATCAGAGACTTAAAACCCATGTTATTGGAACAATGAAAAACGTCACGACAGTCAACACCTATCTTGACACGCATTGTATTGATGGACCTTGCCTTACCGGTCACGATCATCTTTGTCAGGATGATTAATGATTAAGATCAGTTTGTTTTTTTATGAATACTGATTTTAAGCCCGCATGGTGGCTACCCTCACCACACCTGCAAACTCTTTGGCCATTTTTTTTTCGTAAGCGCCCGCAACTAAATCTACGCCATGAACAGTTAGACTTAGCAGATGGCGATTTTCTTGACCTTTGTTGGAGTCAACGCACAGCAGGCCAATGGGTTTTGTTAATGCACGGCTTAGAGGGCTCGATTAAGTCATCTTACGCAGCAGGTTTGTTTGCTGTACTAGAGTCTCAAGGTTATCGACCCGTGTTTATGCATTTCCGTGGTTGCAGTGGTCGACATAATCGACTTGATAGAGCCTATCATTCAGGTGATACAGCTGATATTGCCACAGTGGTTGAACATATCACTAGACAAACCGGCACACCTGTCTTTGCCGTAATTGGTTCTTCGCTGGGTGGTAACGTATTACTAAAATGGTTAGGCGAAACAGGTGCTGCTAACCCACTATCAAAAGCAGTGGCAATATCGGTACCGTTCAGGCTTGGCGATGCGGCTAATCGGCTTAACCAAGGCGGGTCACGGCTCTATCGAAATTACTTGTTAGGAAAGTTGCGCCGTAAAATCATTGATAAGTTTGCCGGTAAAAAATCACCTATTAAGGTAGATGTGCGATCACTTAAAAGTTTTTGGGATTATGATAAACATGTGACGGCAGTCTTACACGGGTTTAATGGTGCAGATGATTATTACACGCAAAGTAGCAGTCGCCAATATTTGCAATCTATCCGCATCCCAACACAGATTATTCATGCCCTGGACGATCCATTTATGTTTAAAGAGAGCGTGCCAGAGCCTGCTGAGTTATCAGACAGTATTGATTTTGAGCTAGCACTTCATGGTGGGCATGTTGGATTTGTGTCAGGAACCCTGCCGTGGCGACCGCATTATTGGCACGAGCAGAAGATTTGTGAGTTCCTTAAAAGACCAGAAGTTCCCTAGTGTATTGCCTTAGTATTTGTACGGCATGTTCGAATTCCGAAGATACTATAGGCAGGACACCAGGATATTATCGCCGTCAACAAAGGCACTAAACCAACCAGCCCCCACCAACTTTGATAATAATATCCTGCGCCAAATATTACTAACGCCAGAATAATACGTATGGTTTTATCTGCTGAGCCAATATTTTTCATGTTGTTCTCCTAAAGTAATAAAAATGTTAGCGCCGCTACCTGGCACCCTTAGAGCCTGCCCCCCGTGCCAAGCACGGGGCAGGCTCCGCGAAAGCGTGGGGGCACGTAGTGATTAATTTTATGGCATCTCTGTCAAAAAGCGACTTGTTAACGCTTCAACCGAACTGAGTGCAAACAGCGCGTCAGCTACTATGGATTAACTGCCTCCGCTGCATTCTCTGATTAATGGCCAAAATTTGTATTACTATTATAAATTAGACGCACGAAGCATTACTGGGAAATCCCATTTCACACCGTGATGTGGGTCTAGTTTTCCTGGAGCGAGGTAATACCATGTGTTTTGCTCCATAGTACCGAGTTGTCCTGGGAAGGCGGGCAAGCTTGCAACATCCATCCCGCTATCAACTAATTGTTTGGCATTAACAAAATCTATAACATCTTCTTCAGTTGATTCCGGATCGACGGCATAGTGAGTCATATGCCCACCATTTTTCATGTCGACATCAAAACAAAACTCGCCGCTTACGTCACGAAAATCAATGGCAGCATGGGGGCGATGGGCTAAATGATTGGCTATTGTTGATAATTCAGCTGTCGCAATAGAGGCTTGTTTGTCTGCATAGAGTGGGGTTGCAATAAGTAATATCGTGAGTATAAAAACTGTATTTGACAGTGTTTTCATCAGGCTTCTCCATTATTTGGCTGAATATAGAGGCCATATTTAACCGCATTATGCCCAGAATTTCAGTAACCTAAGTCACCCCATCATAGCTTCAAGCGCCGTGTTGTTAACCACGGCAATACCTGTTCGACTCGTTTTAATATATCCATTGTTAACAAGACGACGTAGATAACGTGAAACCACTTCTCGAGCTGTGCCTAGTTGTGCAGCAATTTGTTTATGTGTTGCATTGATAGTGGGCCCATTATTGATGAGATACCTGACGAGACGCTCTTCAAGCGTTAAAAAGGTCACTTCATCAACCAATGAAATAAGCTCAAGCGAGCGACGAGCGATTTGTGAGAATATATATTCCCTAAACTCACTATCTTCAAGCGCTTGGAGAAAATCTTGTTTATTCACCACAGCGAGCCTGACTTCAGATTCGGTATAGCCTGCAGCGGGGTAATTGTTGTCAGCAAGCAGGCAGAGGGTAGTCGTATTACATACTTCTGCAGGGCAGAGCCGATAAAGAACAATCTCATTACCATGGCTATCTTGGTACTGAACTCTGACATTGCCTGAAACAATGATGACGAAATTTTGGCAATCAGAACCTTGCGTAAATAAAATGGAATTTTTTGGTATCGTCTTTATTTTGGCTTTTTTATGAATTAACGACCAACCTGGCGAATTGGGTGGGCCAGATAAAAAACATTCTTCAAACCAAGAGTTGGACATTGATATATTACTCAGTATTTGTCTACGCTGTATTGTATAGATTTTCGGTCTTCAATGAGCCGTCCCCAATAGTAGTTATAGGGGTGAATTTGACGGGTAGATTCACTGTCTCTGACTAAATCATTGTTCTCGTTATGTCGTCTAAATAGCCCACCTTCCAAATTATAAGCATTAATGACACCAGAGTCAGGTAGCAAGTGATTGATTTTTGATAATAAGGCCGATGATCTTCTGCCAACTGAGCAGTAAAAGATAGCCGTTTTGCCCTCGAGTTTTTCGCCAAATTGAGCCATAAATTCTGCTGGTTTTATCGTTGGATCAACTCGAATAGCATTTGTAATATGGCTTACGTGGAATTCACTTGGCTTGCGTACATCAAAGACAACGATGTCTTGCGATGGCAGCTGGTTAAGTTGATTATTGTTAATGTGCTCAATATTATAACGCTCTGTAATATTTGTATGAATATCAGCAAGACTATCGCCAAATGCAAGTACGTTATTAGTCAGCGCAACCAACGCTAATGTAAATAACCATGCTACGGTATTTTTTGTATGCATACTTAAAATTACGCCTTCTTATTGAATACGTTTACTCATTTTTCTTGGATAGAAAATATCCAGCTAACCAACACTTTAAGCTATAGAAGTCGTTTAGCTTTAGTCACTTTAGCACCAGATACTGCCCGAGTACAAATAGGGTATTTAGTCTGCTTAATCGTGCTGCCATTCGTTAACATAGCTTTGGCTAGGGCTCCTTGGCATAAACCACATTTGATATATTGAGGTCACCCACATAAAGGCAGAAGCCAGTGTGTAACCTGCGCCGCCAATAATGGTTAACCAGGCAAAGCCTGGATGCCATTTAGTTAGCCACCAAGACAAGACATCGATAACTAAAAAGGCGAAGGGAAGGGCGATCACCAATGCTTTTAGCCAGCGTGGAATGCCGACCGACATACTGAATATTAAGCCGACGAAGAAGAAAATAAAAGCAATGCCAAATAAATGTATATGCGATACCCGCGTTAAACTGTCTACTGAGCTACCCTCATCAATTTGAGCGACCTGTTTTACTTCTTCATAGTGATTGAAATTAGGGATCCCTGGAACGGTGCCATGACAGGCAATGCAATTATTCGCAAAAACCTGCTTAAATTTTTTATCCCAAAGTGTTTGCGGTGCTCCATCCCGTGCCCAGCTTATAATGTCAGCGCGTACTGCATCAGTCGCTTTATCTTTCATCGCACCATTTAAAGCGGTTTCTAAGCGACTATTATTACGATTACCGTAGTAGCTGTAGACAACATCATCAACAGATAAGCCGAGTTTGCCATCTGCCATACCATGAGTGAGTAAAATTTGTCCACCTGCCATGAGTAGTCCAAGCCCAATTGCGACAAGGTAACCCGTAAATAAAACACGAATGGGTAAGCCAATACTCGGTAGGTTAAGCCAATTATTGTTAGAGGTGTTCATTATTAATATCCTTATGAATTAAAGAATTGGCGGTATTGGCAATTCAATATTTCTGCCAGCATTATGGTTTGAGCGCACTATAGGCCTCATATTGTGTAAGATAAACATTGCCTGAAAGCTCCTCTATCAAACCCGTACGCATCAAAGTGTCCATTACAGAGCCTTTTACTTCTGACAGATGAAGCCTGATTCCTTGATCGGACAGCCGATGGTTTAATGTTTCAAGCATTTCTAAAGCGCTGAAGTCAATTTCATTGACCGCAGTACAGAGTAATATGACGTGGGCGATTTTGTCATTTTTGCGAATCGCCTCTAAAATCAAGTCTTCGAGATAGTTTGTGTTGGCAAAAAACAGGCTCTCATCGGGTCTCAATGTAATAATCTGCGGAACGGTGAGTGTTTCATATCGATGAATATTTCGAAAATGTTGAGTTCCTTCAATCAAGCCTACTTCTGCGATATGTGGTGTGGATGTGCGGTATAAATGCAGCAGTATTGATATGATGATACCGCTGGCCACGCCAATTTCAACGCCAAAGAATAAGGTCAAAAAAATTGTAGTGAGCACGGCAATGAAATCACTCTTGGCGAAGACCCATGTTTTTCGTAAAATTGAAAAATCGATTAACGATAAAACCGCGATAATAATGGTGGCAGCTAAAGCTGCTTTGGGTAAGTAATACAAAACCGGGGTTAAGAATAATGATGCGAGCGCAATACCCATTGCCGCATAAATACTCGCTGCCTGGGTGGCGGCACCGGCGTCAAAGTTAACTACCGAGCGGGAAAAACCTCCCGTTACAGGAAATGCACCCGATAGGGATGAAGCGATATTGGCTGCCCCTAACCCTATGAGTTCTTGATTAGGATTGATTTTTTCGCGTCGTTTTCCGGCCAATGTTTTGCCAACAGAAATAGACTCGACATAGCCTATTAAGGAAATAAGTAAAGCGGGTATCGCAAGGGCCTGAATTAACGCTATAGAGGGAATCGAAAACGTTAAAGACGGTAGACCCGGTGGTACATGGCCCGTTAGCGCAACACTCTGGCTTTCAAGATTAAATGCGTATACAGCCGTTATACTGGCAATAACGCCGAGTATGGGAGCAGTTTTTGCCAAGGTTGCCGAGCGTTGTTGGTTTATGCCCAGAAAGCAGAAAAACTTGGCAGAGTAGTGTTTTGATAAAAATAAAAATATCAGGACAGCAACACCTAATGCCAGGGTAATAAAATGTGTTTGGCTAATTCCTTCAATGAGTGGAGGTATGAGTTCGCGTAGCGTATCACCCTGTATATCAATAGCTAACAAATGCTTTAATTGGCTTAACGCTATGATGATTGCTGAGGCAGATATAAATCCTGATATGACGGAATGGGATAAAAAATTGGTGACAAAACCCAGTTTCAGTATACCCATGGCGATCAAAAATACGCCTGATAATAGTGCCAGAGTAATCGCCGCAGTGAGGTAGTCAGTAATACCTAAGGCAACGACATTGCCCAGGCTGGTTGCTGTCATTAAAGAGATGACCGCTACTGGCCCTACTGAAAGGGTTCGGCTACTACCAAATACTGCGTACGCAACTAATGGAAAAATGCTCGCGTATAAACCGACTTCTGGTGGTACACCTGCAAGTAGGGCATAGGCTAATGATTGTGGGATTAGTAAGACAGTTACTATGATGGCTGCTGTTAAATCTTGCCCAAACAACTTGCCATTGTATTGGCTTAACCAGCCAACAGCAGGAATCACACGCGCTAATGTGTTTATTCGCATGACTACTGCGTTAAGTTGTGATTTTTTGCGGTGATGCCATCCATTCATGACCTTTGAGCATGCCATGCCAATAAATCATGGGGAGGACGTCTGCTTTTAACCTCCAGGCAAGTCTGGTTGGTTGCGTTCCATCATTCATCCATTTGGGAAAGCTTGGTGCCAGCTTGCCGCCGTATGCAAACTCGGCCAAAACGATTTTCCCTCGTTCTACGGTTAATGGACAAGAGCCGTAGCCGTCATACGCGACGCTGGGTGATTTATGATTCAATACATCAGTGATATTTTGAGCAACCACAGGGGCTTGTTTGCGTACCGCTGCCATTGTTTTCGCATTGGGTGTATTCGTCACATCACCCAAGCCCCAAACATTTTGAAACGTCTTGTGCCGCAAGGTGTATTGATCTACATCCACCCATCCATTGGCATCAGCAAAGACACTATTTCGAATAAAATCAGGCGCGCACTGTGGTGGACACACATGAATCATATCAAAGTTGCTACTAACCGTAATATTACTTCCATCTTCAGACTTTGTGTTAAACCAGACTGTTTTTGATTCGCCATCTATCTTTGTTAAGGTATGAGAAAAATGTAATTTAGCTTGATATTTTTCCATATAAGAAGACAAGGCAGGAACGTATTCTTTAACACCAAATAAAACACCGCCAGCATTGTAGAAATTTAGATCAATGTTTTTCTGAGCACCATTTTTATACCAATAGTCAGCAGACAAATAGAGTGCTTTTTGCGGTGCGCCAGCACATTTTATGGGCATGGGTGGCTGGGTGAAGATTACCTTACCTTGTTTTAGTTCTTGCACCAATTCCCATGTGTAGGGTGCTAGGTCGTAACGGTAGTTTGAAGTGACTCCATTTTTACCTAAGGTTTCAGTTAAACCTTCAATGCCTTGCCAATCTAGTTTTAATCCAGCAGCAATGACTAAATGTTCGTAATGTATGGCACTATCATTATCCAAGCGGACTCTATCAGCTTTTTCATCAAAGCCTATAACGGCTTGTTTGATCCATGACACACCGTTAGGTATCAGATTCTTCATTGCGCGCCGGGTCGAAGTTTGGTCAAATACGCCGCCACCCACCATGGTCCACCCTGGTTGATAGTAATGATCACTTGCCGGATCAATTAATGCTATGCGTGTTTTGGGAAGGCGTTTTAGCAGGCTGGCAGCAACTGAAATTCCGCCTGATCCTGCACCAATAATTACGACATCAAAGTGAGGAATTCCAGTTGATTGAGAAGACGATATAGTATTTTCCTTCCCTTGCTGTTGTGTGGCAGTGGTTTGACTGGCTTGCCACAGCATTTTTACTCGGTTACCTGTGCGGCAATAGCCGTGAATTCTTTTTCCTGTCGAAATATGGCGAGCAAACTCATTAATAAGTTGTTGGCTCATTTCACTGCCAACAAAGGGCAGATGTTCGGCTTGAATACCCACTTTATGAGCTGCTTGTAGAATCTCTGAAAAGGGTGCTTGGTTATCAGCTTCGCCATCAGGTCGGCTACATATTAGAATTTCTACCCCTTGACTAGAGAGCTGCGCCAAGTCTTCTGTGTTCAATTGAGCGGATACGGACAGTTGATGATTTATCATTTCCAGTTTCATTTTATTCTCTCCATAAAAATAGAGTAGTGCTGAGTAACATCGTTATTTTTGGCCACAGGCCAAATTCATTGGCACAGCAATATCCATCATTTTTGGGTCAGGTAGATTCAGCGAATTCATGATTTTCACATACTCTTCAGCATTAGCCACTTGTAGTCGCGGATTGTTAAGGCGCTCTTCTCTAATCGTGCTTACTTTTTTACCGTTGTAATCATGTCCTGGGTAAACCAGCATCTCATCAGGGAGTTTAAGTAGTTTGTTGAAGAGACTGTCGTATTGCGCATAAGCGTTACCGTTTTGAAAGTCTGTACGACCTGAACCGTTGATCAGTAAGGTATCTCCAGTGAATACACGGTCATCCATTACATAACTTAGCGATTCATTCGTGTGGCCCGGGGTATAGAGCGCGGTAATGATCAGGCCATCGAGATCAATCGTCTCATCGTCTGTAACGCGACGCGACACACAATCGGCATCACTGTGCTCGCTCATAATCGTTACACAGCCCGTTAGATCGCGAAGGTCACCAAGGGCAGTAATATGATCAGCATGTGTGTGGGTATCAAGTGCATAGCCTAATTTCAAATTATACTTTGTAAGCCAGGCCATATACTGTTGCTCATGACCTTTAACAGGATCAATAATTGCAGCAAGTTTTCCATTCTTAGGTGCGATCAAGTACGTATAAGTGCTCGATTTATCATCAAATAATTGTTCAAAATACATGGTGATATCGTACCTCCTCATTTATAGCTATTGCTGATAATTCAGCTGTCGTAATAGAGACTATATTTAACCATAATTATGCATGGAATTTCAGTAACCTAAGTTACTTCATCATGGCTTCAAGTACAGTGTTGTTAACCATGACAAATACTTGGCGACTCATTTTAATATGCGATATGCATCGCTGCACCTTGCAACGCGTTTTTGCAAAAATGCCCGGTCAAACACTTACAATACCCGAGCGATAACCGGTAAAGCGCTGGCGGTAGACTAATATCCGCGTTAAAATTACAGTTTTATAGCGAGTATTAAAGGGTTTTTAATGGACAGCCAAACATCAGAGCAAGCACAAGAGCTTGGGCAAGAATATTGTTTTAATATTCTAGGTTACCTCTTTGGTCAACGTCAGAAAGACCACTCTGCTCAATGCAGTATCGCTAGTATCGCAGAAGCCTTAAACTATGATGAGCCATCTACAGGAGTGATTGTTGAAGATTTGATGGACAGCAATCTGATCGAAGCTGATGAGAGCAATGCAGCAGTCTCATTGACTTCCTTAGGTTTGGATGTTATTACCCGTTACCGGAAAAACTTTAATCGTCCTCCAGCACCAGCTACGACTCATGATGTGCGTGAACAGTCCATGGTGGTATCGTCGTCGCTTGATGCTGTCGATATATTGCTACCCGAAACACATAGTGTTGTTAGCGTTACGTTTCCAGCCGTTGCCGATGCACTGCGTAATGCCGCGCCCAATCTAGGTTTAAGTGCTGAACAGCTTGCCGAGCTAGAAGCTGATATTCACACCATCGAAACACAACTGGCCTCACCGCGACCTAAAACACAAATATTAGTCCAATGTTATCGCGCTATTGAACTGATTCTCAATGAAGTCGAGGATAAAGACAGTGTTAACGAGCTGATACGTTCCGTCACAAGCCTTATGGCATGACCGACAGTGCCGCACGTAAGAAGGCAACGATAATACGCTATAGTTTAAAGCGTCGTGGTTACCACTTAGGTGATGTGGATTACAGCAGTTCGAGTTTAGTCAGCGATGAGCTCAGTAATTGGCGGCAGGGTAAACCTGTTCTGCTGCAAAAAATTTGTTTGTCTCAGCTTGCTGAACACAGCGAAAATATCAAACAATCCCATTTACTCTATCTGGCAATTCTGAATGACGAAGAATGCGATCCGATATTAGCGCAACTGCCGTATAGCAATCGCCTTAATCACCACTTTGAATTACTCGGCAGCAGCGTTAACGAAGGTGATGAGCAGGAAATTGAAACCGTCTTGTTTGATGCGATAGAAAAAGATGAAATTCTCGCAGAAGATCTGTGGATGAAAATTTCATGGTTGTCATTTCATGAAGAAGATACCTCACTGCGTTTTCGTTTTTCTTTCGGTATTGATAATATTGAAGACGTTGCCGCTGACACACAACGCCAACACTACGCCGCCTTACTCACCGAGGCTGTTTTTCCTGAGTCACGTCTCATTACACAACACAAGGAGTTAATAAAACAACTGCAAGAAACCTTGGCCTGCGATCCGCTCAATTTTGTCGAGCGTATTGTTTATTTTAACTCGCCTGATGGCGGCGCTTATTTGCATCATGACCGTGAACGAGGTCATGCAGGGGTTGTTTACGCACAACTTAGTGGTTCGACCTTTTGGTTGGCGCTACCAAAGCATGAGCTTATGCAAGAAATCACGTTTTTTGTTAAGCAATCACACGCCAATGCAATTTGGCCAAAGACGATCGATAACACCATGCAAAATGAGTTAAATAAACTTGTATTAAACAGCGAGAAACTTTCTTCAGAGCTGGAAAGCTTTGCGAATAGCACGCTCATCCATCTTATTAATGAAACAGAATCGTTTGTACAACAATTAATAAAAAATGGATATGGCAGGGCAGTGCAATCGGGTGACGTATTACTCTTGCCACAAGAGACAGATTTAAACTGCTGTTGGCATTCAGTGTTTTGTCTTGGAGAAGATTCAGGTGAAGCCTTGTCGTTTGCTATTCGTGGTGCATGAAACAGCGCCAGGTATATAAACAGAATGACAATTAAGGGACGTTATACGGAACTGATTTAACATTATCGGATCATTTCATTGCTCTCCCGTTAACTTTTTTCCGTCATTCCGGCGCAGGCCGGAATCCAGAATATCGTTGAAACCACTGGGTTTCTATCTTCGTTGGAATGGCGGAAGGAGATCATTGGTTTTCATGTCTCTAATATCACAAAGTAATCTAATAGCTAAGTGTTATGCCAGTTAAACAATGATGCATATTAAGTTAACGGGACAGCACTGGGGTTACTTATTAAATAAATATCTTATCGTGACACTATGGATACTAAACTTTCTTAATCTGGTAAAGTCAAAAGACAACTCCCATACGAAGGGCATACCATGTCAATTTTCTTTTATCTATCAAAAATAGCTTTGGCTGCAAGTTTAGGGCTTGTCTTAGTTGGCTGTGCCTCGCCAAACCCAAACCTTAATGCCAGTGATCCGGACGTTAACACCTATTTAGGGGCTAACTACAAAACGACGATTCCTCAGGAGTTTAAGTATATTCTCTATACTCGACATGGCACGTTTGATTCATCGATACGTTTCACTAATACGGGCACCTTGGTGTTTGGTGAAGAGGGTTTGCACTATGCTAATAATAGTGATGAAATATCAATCGATTACGATGATATTATTAGCGTTAAACGTTTGACGGTGCCCGTTAGTCGCCAATTATCGGGATATCGCCGCAACACCTGGTTGGCGATTCGTTTTCAGGATGGTAATAGCATCAGACGCATCGGCTTTCGTGGTGACTTAGCGCGCTCCCATCGCTTGACGGGGGATCGTTTGGTGGGATTGCTACGCAACACCCTCGCTACGCGTAATGGCGCAAGCTCGAGTTAAAAATTTTGACATTCGATATAGCCATTCTCTTTATTATTGGTGTTGGGTTAAACTAACACACACTCAATAGAATGAAAGGGGAAGACTATGTCTGTTGCACGCGTTACTGAGATTATTTCGGGTTCGGAAAAAAGTTTTGAACATGCCTGCCAGGTTGGAATTAAACGCGCAAGCCAAACATTGGATAATGTCAAAGGTGCCTGGGTACAAGATCAACAAGTGGTAGTGGATGACGGTAAAATCATCGAATACCGCGTGACACTGAAGGTGACGTTTATTCTTAACGACTAAGTGCTTGCGCACTGCACCTTGTCGGTGCATATCTGCGGTGCCCGTAGGATACCTCTATGTGCAATAGCATACCTTAAATAGTAAAGTAAATTATTGATATGACTGGTAACTTACTGTTTTCACAAGCCTGTGAGAATAATAAACAAGCAATTTTAGAGGTCTTGCAAACGCTATTTACCGAGCCAGGGCTGATTTTTGAAATTGGCAGTGGTAGTGGTCAACATGCTGTTCATATGGCCTCGGCGCTGCCTCATCTGACATGGCAACCCACCGACAGGGGTGAGACACTGCCTAGCATTGAGGCCTATCGACAGCAATCTAGCTTGAATAATATTAACCCGGCTTTGACGCTAGATGTATTCGATACCCCTTGGTCGGTAGCTAAGGCGGAGGGTGTATTTTCAGCCAATACTGCGCATATTATGTCTTGGCTGGCAGTGACCGCGATGTTTAGTGGTGTGGCAGGTGTGTTACAGCCAGGGTGCTATTTTTGTCTTTATGGCCCGTTTAATTACCAGGGTGAGTTTACCTCAGAGGGTAATATTCGGCTTGATGCCTGGGCGCGCTCAATTGACCCAGAAAGCGGGATTAGAGACATTGAAAAAATCGTTGCTCTTGCCGAGAAAAATAATTTAGTCTTGCTCAAAGACTGCACTATGCCAGCGAATAATCGTTTACTACAGTTTGTTAAACACTAACTTAAACAAGGTTTTGTTGACGTTGCCTGATTTTTATTCAGTGTCTTTATTCGGTTCAAACCAGTTGTCTTTGAAGTAAATCATTACGATTAAAATGCACAGCAATATGCTGACGCCGATACTGATCCAAAGTACCATATCAGTAATAAGCTCTACGGTTATAAACCCCGTTGCTTCAACCATAGAATCTGTTATTTTAATTAAAAAATCCATTGCTTCGCCCCTGTGTGGCCAGCAACTCTTATAGTTGCCACAAAATTTAACAAGCGCTTAGTCTACCATTTTGACCTGAAAGCACAAAGCCCCACATTTGGCTTGCTCAGCTAGGTAGCAAGCCAATCCAGCCTGGCCGTTTTCATTACCTAAGGGCTTGCTTCAGCGGGCGTATAGGCTTTGATACTTAAGGCGTGAATATCGTTTTCCATGGCATCACCCAGCGCGTTGTAAATAGTACGATGGCGTTGAATAAGCGACTTGCCGACAAATGCTTCGGCAATGATATGCACGGTGAAATGGCCACCACCACTTGCAGCACCGGCATGGCCAACGTGTTTATGGCTATCGTCAACAATCTCAAGTGAGCTGGGTGATAAAGCGTCAGTTAATCGTTGGCGAATCATGGCTATGCGCCCCTGGGGTATGCTGTGATCACTCATGGCAGCACATATTTAAATGGTTTAACGTTGACGCTGGCATAAACACCTGCACCAACATAGGGGTCGGCATCGGCCCATGCTTTGGCAGCATCGAGCGAAGCAAACTCGGCAATAATGACGCTGCCAGTGAACCCGGCGGGGCCTGGGTCTACGCTATCAATACCGGGGCAGGGGCCGGCAACCACCAAGCGCCCGGCGTCTTTTAAGGTTTGCAAACGTTCAAGATGAGCAGAGCGGGCAGCCAGACGTTTGTCGAGACTGTTATCGGCGTCTTCGGCTATGATCACGTAATGCATTATTGATTCTCATCTTTGTTTTTATCATCATCTTTACCACTATCTGAGCTAGTGTCTTCAACTGGCACCGCATGGCGTGAGATATAGACGGTTTGTACAATAATAAACAACAGGGTTAATCCAAGCATGCCAAACAGCTTGAAGTTAACCCAGGTGTCTGTGTCAAAATTATAGGCAACATAAATATTAGCCAGGCCTAAAAAGATGAAAAAGCCTGCCCACATGAGGTTCAATTTGGTCCACATGATTGTTGGCAAGGTGAAATTGTTGCCCATCATGCGTTGAATAATGGGTTTTTTGCCAATGAACTGGCTGCCAACAAAGACCAGGGCAAAAAGCCAGTTAACCACTGATGGTTTCCATTTAATGAACATATCATCTTGCAACAGCAGCGTCGTGCCACCAAGCAGAACGATGGCGGCCAGGGTAATAAGGTGCATTTTTTCGACGCGGCCATGACGGAACCAAAGGTAGGCGACTTGCAATACCGAGGCGACAATGGCCACGGCAGTGGCAACATAAATGTCGTATACCTTGGCAGCAATAAAAAATAGTATAATGGGAAAAAAATCTAACAGCAGTTTCATGGTGATACAGCTCGCATACGCGGAAAAGCCCTCCATTATATAGACAATCCATCCCCATGATTGTCGGCTGCGCAAACAGGAAGCCATGAAATACGATTTTCACTCTCACTCAACCTTCTCTGACGGCACGTTGACGCCAACGCAGCTATTGCAGCGCGCGGCAGATCAGCGCGTTGATGTGTTGGCGTTGACTGACCATGACAATACTGATGGCCTGGCCGAAGCACGGCTAGTGGCTGACGAAAACGGTGTACACTTGGTTAATGGTGTAGAGATTTCAGTCAGTTGGCGCAAGTGCTTGCTGCATATTGCGGGTCTGGGTATTGACCCGCATAACGCTGATTTGGCCGCCGGCCTGGCGCAGGCACAAAGCGTGCGGTCAGAACGTGCGCAGCGTATGGCGAAAGATTTGCAGCGCCACGGTATCGAAGGTGCCTTTGAGGGCGCGCAAAAATATTGTCAGCAAGACAGCATGAGCCGCGCCCATTTTGCCCGTTGGCTTATCGATAAAGGTTACGCTAAAGATATGAAACAGGCATTCAAGCGTTATTTGGTTAATGGCAAGCCGGGCTATGTTAGCTGTCAATGGGCTACACTGGAAGAGGCTGTGTCGTGGATTAAAGGCGCTGGTGGCGTTGCTGTGGTGGCACACCCGGCGCGCTATAAACTCACCATGACCAAAATGAAAACAATGCTAGCTGATTTTGTTGATGTGGGTGGCGAAGCTATTGAGGTGATCGGTAGCGGCCATAATGATGATGACATTCGAATTACTGCTGCATTAGCGACTGATTATGGATTGTATTCATCGGTGGGCTCTGATTTTCATGATCCCGAAAAAGGTCGTCGTGAGCTAGGCCATGTAGCGCCATTGCCTGAGCAGTGTAAACCAATCTGGCAGCACAAAGCATTAGCGTTAAGCAGCGCATATTAATACACCTAATTACCGTTATGCCTGCTCAATTTATCCCTATTCATCCTGATAACCCGCAGCCGAGATTAGTCGCGCAAGTGGTAACCGTGTTACGTAAAGGTGGTGTTGTGGCCTACCCGACAGATTCGAGTTATGCCCTGGGTTGCCATATTGGTGATAAGACAGCAATGGATGCTATTCGCCGATTGCGTGGCTTGGAAGATAAACATAACTTCACCTTGGTTTGTCGTGATTTATCAGAGATTGCTACCTATGCGCGAATCAGTAATACCGCGTATCGTATGATTAAGTCGGTGACACCGGGCGCTTACACCTTTATTTTGCGCGCCACGCGCGAAGTGCCGCGTCGCTTGCAACACCCACGGCGGCGCACCATTGGTATTCGTGTACCTGATAACGCCATATGCAAGGCCTTACTCGATGCAATGGGTGAGCCCTTAATGAGTGTCAGCCTTATGTTGCCAGGCGAAGAACTACCATTGTCCGATGCTGAAGAGATTCGCGAGAAAATGGCTAATGGCATCGACGTTATTGTTGATGGTGGTGCCTGCGGTTATGAACCTACCACCGTGGTTGAATGGCTCGATGATGAGCCTGTGCTAGTGCGTGAAGGCAGGGGGAACATTGCTGCTCTCAACCTTGATTAGCCTTTAGATTCATTGATACCCCCATGCCGTGCCGTAAATATTGTAGATTACAATCGACAGTATATTCTTGGGGTACTTACTTAAATATAAGCACTATTGGCACACCTCACACCGATTGATATCATCAACAAACTGTTACCCAGGAGAAACGAAGTTTGAATTCGATTACGCAGCAAAACTCTAGAGTCGTATCCGGTATGCGGCCTACTGGACGCTTACATCTTGGTCATTATCATGGTGTATTAAAAAATTGGCTTGAGCTGCAAAATGATTACGAATGTTTCTTTTTTGTCGCCGACTGGCATGCGCTAACGACTGACTACGATGACCCTGCAAGCGTCGATGCGGCTGTGTGGGATATGGTAGTTGACTGGTTGGCTGTTGGTATTAACCCCAGCTCCGCTGTGTTGTTTATTCAGTCGCAGGTACCAGAACATGCCGAACTACACCTGTTGTTGTCGATGATGACACCCTTAGGCTGGCTGGAACGTGTACCCAGCTATAAAGATCAGCAGCTTAAATTGCGCGAGAAAGATTTGGATACCTATGGCTTTCTGGGTTACCCCTTATTGCAAAGTGCCGACATTCTGGCTTATAAAGCTGGCCAAGTACCCGTGGGTGAAGACCAGGTTGCGCATATCGAGTTGACGCGTGAGGTCGCGCGTCGTTTTAACTTCCTTTATGGTCGTGATACCGACTTCAATAAAAAAGCCGAAGCCGCCGCAGCGAAAATGGGAAAGAAAAATAATAAATTTTACAAAGAGTTAAAGCGTAAATATCAAGAAGAAGGTAATGATGAAGCCTTGGCGAAAGGCCAAGCACTGATAGAAGAACAACAGAATATCACCCTTAGTGATCGCGAGCGCTTACTCGGTTTTCTCGAAGGTGGCAGTAAAATTATCTTGCCTGAACCACAGGCTTTGTTGAGCGCAACGGCTAAGATGCCAGGGCTGGATGGTCAAAAAATGTCCAAGTCCTATGGCAACACTATCGGCCTACGTGAAGCACCTGATGCCGTTGCCAAGAAACTCAGGACGATGCCGACCGACCCAGCACGTGTGCGGCTGACTGACCCAGGTGACCCTGAGAAGTGCCCCGTGTGGGACCTACATCAAGTGTATTCTGATGAAAAGACCAAGTCCTGGGTGATGCAAGGCTGTCGTAGTGCTGCTTTTGGCTGCCTCGATTGTAAAAAACCGCTAATCGACGCTATTATCGCTGAGCAAGAAGTGATCATCACACGTGCTAAAGAGTTTGAAGATGATCCGCGCTTGGTGCGTAATATTATTAATGAAGGCTGTGATCAGGCGCGTGATGTTGCTCGTGAGACGCTGGAAGATGTGCGTCAAGCTATGGGCTTGTCCTACCGTTAACAGACTGCTGAAAAACTCTTATGCGACCAATCTATACCCCCGAGAGTACGTAGTGCTAAACGGCGTGTACACTGCGTTTTCTTACCATTTTTTGCCCTTATAGCCCTACGAGCTTATTAAGGATTAATTCTCTGCGGTCGTGTCACTTTGGTCTTACCTTCGCCTGAGGATTTTTTAGCAGCTTGTCAAGACTGGGCGATTTAGAGTGATAGGGGCTATAATGGCTTATGTCAGAAACTGAAGTTAGCCCAACTCCCAGGCAGGAGTCTTTACCACTCGCCATGGTGGCCGGTGAGCCGGTGATGCAGATACCGCAAGATCTGTACATTCCACCCGATGCCTTAGAGGTTTTCCTGGATGCCTTTGAAGGCCCGCTCGACCTATTGCTCTATCTGATTAAACGCCAAAACCTCGATATTCTCAATATCCCCCTGGCCGAAATTACCCGCCAATACATGGAATATATTGGCGTAATGAAAGAAATGAAACTCGAGCTGGCTGCCGAGTATTTAGTGATGGCAGCGATGCTGGCCGAGATTAAATCGCGCTTACTTTTGCCACGCCCGATCGAAATCGACGATGAAGATGATCCGCGCGCTGAGCTTGTTAGGCGTTTGCAAGAATACGAGCGCTTCAAAGAAGCGGCGCAAAGCATTGATGACATACCGCGCATGGGTCGTGACGTTTATGATGCTGCTGCACGGCCACCACCCACTGCCGAAAAACTCTTACCGAAGATCACCTTACAAGATCTGGTTCATGCGGCCAACGATGTGATGAAGCGTGCCGAGCAATATGCGCATCACCATATTACAGCGGAGCCCTTATCTGTGCGTGAACGTATGACCTCGATATTGAGCGCAGTCAAAGTACAATCATTTATCGATTTTATTGATTAATTTAGCGTGGCAGAGGGTAGGCAAGGCGTGATTGTCAGTTTCCTTGCTATATTGGAATTACTTAAAGGTGGTTTGATCGACATCGTACAAACCGAGCCCTACGCCCCTATTCATATCAAAATAAAAGAGATAAAGGAATCAACCCTTGACACCTGAAAAACTAAAATCAATTATCGAAGCAGCACTATTCGCTTCTGAACGACCCTTATCAGTAGACCGTATATTAGGTTTATTTCAAATGGATGAAATGTTGACCAAGCAAAAGGTCAAAGAAGCCTTGCACACCTTGCAAGCAGAATGCGCAGAGCGCGGCCTTGAATTGATAGAAGTCAGCACAGGTTATCGCTATCAAGTACGGCAAACTTATGGTGAATGGATCAATCGTATGTTTGAAGAGCGCGCGCCGCGTTATTCACGTGCTTTGCTCGAAACACTGGCCTTAATTTGCTACAAGCAACCCATTACACGTGCCGAAGTTGAAGATGTGCGCGGTGTTGCAGTCAGCACCAACATCATTCGCACCTTGTTAGATCGTGAATGGGTTAAGCTTATCGGGCATCGTGATGTACCGGGCAAGCCAGCATTATATGGCACGACACGTAAATTGCTGGATGATTTGAATCTTAAAAAGCTCGACGAATTACCACCGTTGGCAGAGATTCGCGATATTGGTCAAGTCCCGGGCGAACTTAATCTCATTCACACAGAGGACAATGTTGGCAGACCGGATAATGAGTCAAACAGCAATACCGACCCAGAGCTTGATGGATCAATGGCTGTTGCGCCCATCACTATGGTTGAAGGCGATGAAGTTGATGTTAGTGATGATGTAGAACATGTCGCCGAGGAAATCGAAGATAGCGCAAATGATGAAGATGTTACTGATGACATCGAAGACAGTGATAGCGTCGATGCCGCGGCAAAAAATAATCATGACGCAGTCGTAGTAGAGAAAGACAGTGAAGCCTCGTTAGCACAGGCTGTCAGTTCTTAACACCATGGCTGATCGCATACAAAAAGTACTGGCGCAAACTGGCCTGGGTTCTCGCCGTGAAATCGAAGGGTGGATAAAAGAGGGTAGAATACGCGTTAATAATCGTACTGCTCAACTAGGTGACACCATCACCAGCGATGATAAAGTCACCGTTGATTCACGGCTCATCCGTTTTAAACGTAACGGCCCGGATGCACCACGCGTGCTAATTTATAATAAACCAGAAGGCCGTATTTGTAGCCGTAAAGACCCCGAAGATCGCCCCAATGTTTATCAGGCAATGCCCAAGGTAGCAGGCTCACGTTGGGTAGCGGTTGGCAGGCTCGACTTAAACAGCTCTGGTCTGATGTTATTTACCACCGATGGTGAATTGGCCAACCGTTTAATGCACCCTTCAACAGAAGTGCACCGCGTTTATTCTGTGCGCGTATTAGGCAATGTTAGCGATGACGATATTGCTCAGCTTAAACAAGGCGTTGAACTTGATGATGGCATGGCTAATTTTGATAAAATTACTGATGGTGGTGGTGAAGGCGCCAACCATTGGTACAACGTCACCCTAAGAGAAGGTCGCCAACGTGAAGTACGTCGTCTGTGGGAACATTTAGGATTTAAAGTCAGCCGACTCATTCGTATTCAGTACGGCATGATCACACTACCACGCCCATTGCGCGCTAATAAAACCCAGGAGCTGACCTCACAGGAAGTTAAAAAATTGTATGCATCAATCAAACTTGAGATGCCTGAGCGTGTGGCGGGTGAACAAAAGCGAGGTCGACGCGCGCCAACCAAAAGAGGCCGTGCACGAACAGATACTAGCAAACAAATTGATACCGTTGACCTAAGCCCCCGATCGAATCTCGGGGAAAGTAAACACGCAATTTACAAAGGAAAGTCACGTTCTAATACCAATTTCTCTAACCGGGGACGTAGTAAACGTTGATTAGAAAGCCCCTGATTGACTCTGGGCGAAGCACCCCAAGAGCCACCCCCCCTGTGCCAAGCACGGGACAGGCTCTGCGAAGGTGTGAAGGCACGTAGCTGGATATTTCAGGTGCAAGAGCCGAGCTCATGAATAGATCGGCGCCTCCTTAGACTTACCGACAAATGAAACGCGCCTTAGCCATTCTAAAATCCACATTCGGATACGAACAATTTCGTCATTCCCAGCAAGCAATCATCCAGCAATTACTCGATGGTAATGACGCGCTGGTATTAATGCCAACGGGTGGCGGTAAATCTTTGTGTTATCAAATCCCAGCGTTAGTACGTGCTGGTACCGCTGTAATTATTTCACCCTTGATCGCATTGATGCAAGACCAAGTTGATGCCCTACAACAATTGGGAATCAAGGCGGCATTTCTAAATTCCAGTTTAGATTTCAATACAGCAAAGGCGATAGAACAACAGCTTGTTAACAATGAGTTAGATCTTATTTATGTAGCACCAGAAAGGCTGCTTAGTGACTATATGTTACGTATGCTTGATCGTTGCCAAATAGCGTTGTTTGCCATTGATGAAGCACACTGCGTGTCGCAATGGGGGCATGATTTCCGCCCTGAATACCAGCGTTTAAACATATTGCACCAGCGCTATCCTGACATCCCCCGTATTGCATTAACGGCGACGGCAGACCAGCGTACACGTGAAGAGATTATCATCCAACTCAAGCTCGATAATGCCCAGGTATTTATCAATAGCTTTGATCGGCCCAATATTACTTACTCGATATCTGATGGCAGTAATCCAAAACAACGGTTATGGAAATTCCTGCAAGAAAAACATCCGCACGATGCTGGTATTGTTTATTGCTTGTCGCGTAAAAAAGTAGAGGCGATTGCACAGTGGTTATCAGACCAGGGCAGGGTAGCCTTGCCCTATCATGCGGGTTTGCCTAATGACGTTAAGCAAAAAAACCAACAACGTTTTTTACGTGAAGACGGCGTAATTATCGTTGCTACCATTGCCTTTGGTATGGGTATTGATAAACCCGATGTGCGTTTTGTCGCGCATTTGACTTTACCTAAAAGTATAGAAGCCTATTATCAAGAAACTGGCCGTGCCGGCCGTGATGGTACGCCTGCCAATGCCTGGATGGCTTATGGCCTGCAAGATGTCATTACGCTAAGGCAATTTACCCAGGATTCAAATGCTAACGAAGCACAAAAACGTGTCGAACACCACAAACTTGAAGCCATGCTGGGGCTGTGTGAGCTAACAAGTTGTCGTCGCCATACTTTACTGGCCTATTTCGGTGAGCAATCATCCCCACATTGTGGTGCCTGTGATAACTGTCAAAATCCACCTGAAAAATGGGACGGTACGCAAGCAGCGAAAAAGGCACTGTCCTCTATTTATCGAACAGATCAACGTTTTGGTGTCAATTACATTATTGATATTTTACTGGCAAAGAGTGATAAAAGAATTCAACGCAATGGCCATGATCAGGTTAGTACCTTTGGTATCGGCAAAGAGTTTTCAGCCGTAGAGTGGCGTAGTATTTTCAGGCAACTAATCGCCCTGGGACATATTAGTATCGATATGGAACGTCATGGCGCTTTACGGCTGACAGAAAAATGCCGACCCGTATTACGTGGTGAGCAACAACTGAGTTTAAGAAAACAAACGATCGAGACCAAAACCAGTAAGGCAACAAAACAAAAGGGCGCTATTCGACCTCAAGACGAGGCCTTGTGGCAAGCCTTGCGTGCATTACGCACCTTATTGGCAAAAGAATTTAGTGTGCCACCCTATGTCATATTTCATGACACTACCTTGCAGGACATGTTAACGCAACGGCCGGAAAACGTAAGTGAAATGCTGGAAATTTCAGGTGTCGGTGAGCAGAAATGCCAACGTTATGGACAACATTTTTTAAGTGAAATAGCCAAATATCCCTTATCCGATTTACTTGATAATAACCTTAGTGAAACTATCAATGAAACCTTGTTGCTCTATCAACAAGGCCACACCATTGAGCAAATTTCTCAGCAACGAGATCTAAAAACAAGCACTATTTATACACACTTTGCCGATGCCATTGAGTTTGGTTTACTCAATGTGCGCGATGTGATTGATATTACAAATGACGAATACAATAAAATTGTTTATGCCATAGAGTCACTAGCAGAAGAGGATAAAGGCCAACTCAAACCCGTTTACGAATTATTAGATCAAGAATATGACTACGGTATGCTTAGGTGTGTGCAAGCAGCTATCTGAATCTGTGGCAGAATCGTGCTTCGAGGTAGATTTTGTATTGTTCCAATTTACTAAGCACCACTTAAATATTATGCTCAATAGTGTTAAAAAGACGATAACTTCACCTAAACAACAGATTTTATTGAGTGCTCTTTAGTCAGATATGGTTTAATTGTCGCCCATGGCATTACCATTAGCACTCTACGTCGGGCTGCGCTATATACGCGCCAAGCGCCGCAACCATTTTATTTCGTTTATTTCTTTGATTTCGGTCTTGGGTATTGCCTTAGGTGTTACCGTTTTGATTACCGTTTTATCAGTAATGAACGGTTTTCAAAAAGAAATACGTGACCGCATTCTTGGCGCCACAGCCCATGCCACCATCAGTGGTATTAATGGCCGTTTGACGGATTGGCAAGCCTTGATAGATCAATCGTTAGCATTTGACCGCGTCGAAGGAGCAGCACCGTATGTCCGCGGTGAAGGCATGATCAGCTCGGGGGGCAAGGTCAATGGCACGCTGGTACGTGGTATCTCTCCCAGCCGCGAGACTGCCGTGTCTGATATTGGCGATCACATGCTGGAAGGGCATTTTGATGACCTGGTTGCAGGTGAATTTAATATTATTCTCGGGTTTGATTTGGCACGCGCGGTCAATGCACGCGTGGGTGACAAGATCACCTTGATTACGCCACAGGCAACCGTCAGCCCGGTCGGCGTGCTGCCACGTTTAAAGCGTTTT
>JAESQP010000085.1 GCA_016765075.1 Gammaproteobacteria bacterium | reverse complement strand
GAACTCACAAAAACAATGATTAAAGCCAGTCAACTTTTTCGTCTTATCCACATCAATTATGTCTTAATGAAGCATGGGCTGGATGAAATCATTCTTGCTACGCATTTATTTCGTCCCATACGCTTTTTAATCTACCTGTCACCCTGGTATTGGCTGAAACGCGACAAAGGCATGCGCGGTGAACGCATTCGCCTGGTGCTGGAAGAACTTGGCCCTGTCTTCGTCAAATTTGGTCAAATTGTCTCGACACGCCGTGATTTGCTTGCACCCGACATCGCTGAAGAACTGGCCAAACTACAAGATCAAGTGCCGCCATTCGCAGGTGATATTGCCCGCACTATCATTGAAAAAGAATTGGGCGCCGCGATTAATGATATTTATCAAGACTTTGATGAAACACCCTTAGCCTCTGCTTCTATCGCCCAGGTTCATGCCGCGCACCTCAAAGACGGTAGCGACGTTATTGTTAAAGTAGTACGACCTGATATTAAAAAACGCATCAAACGTGACGTTGAGTTACTTTATACCGTGGCACACCTCGCCCAAAAATATTGGCAAGATGGTAGACGATTACGCCCTGTCGAAGTCGTCGAACATTACGAAAAGACCATCATGAATGAACTTAATCTTAGCCATGAAGCGGCCAACGCGACACAACTAAGACGTAATTTCATTGATACCGAACTGCTCTACGTTCCCGAAGTCTATTGGGACTATACGCGCCGCAATGTTATGACCATGGAACGTATCTACGGCATTCAAATCAGTGACATTCAAGGCCTCAAAGACGCTGGTGTTGATTTTAAACATCTGTCAGAACAAGGTGTTGAAATCTTTTTCACCCAGGTATTTCGCGATAGCTTTTTTCATGCCGACATGCATCCTGGCAATGTCTTTGTCCGTCCCGATGGTCGCTATATGGCTATCGACTTTGGCATTATGGGCACGCTATCTAACAGAGATAAACACTATTTGGCGTCAAATTTTTTAGCCTTTTTTAATCGTGACTATAGGCGCGTTGCCGAACTGCATATTGAATCCGAATGGGTGCCTGCCGACACCCCTGTCGAAGAATTTGAGGCCGCTATTCGCACTGTCTGCGAACCCATTTTTGAAAAACCGATTAAAGATATTTCCTTCGGTCGCTTACTCATCAGTCTATTTCAAACCGCGCGCCGTTTTGATATGGAAGTACAACCACAATTGGTGCTGCTACAAAAAACCCTGTTAAACATCGAAGGCTTAGGTCGCGAACTCTATGACGAACTCGATCTCTGGAAAACCGCCAAACCCTTTTTAGAACGTTGGATGAGCGAGCAAATCGGTCCACGCGCCTTCGTTAACTCACTCAAGAAAAATGCCCCATGGTGGATTGAAAACCTGCCCGACTTACCACGCACTTTACAAACCGCATTAGAAAGCAGCAAACACCAAGCGCAATACGCCAAACAACAAGCCATCGAAATGCAGCAACTAAAACGTGACATACAGCGCGGCCAACAACGCACCTTCATCGCCATCAGCGCCAGCGCCGCTCTTATTGCCGCCGCCGTCATCTACGGCCTCGACGGCTTCGAACCCTATATGATTGGCGAAGCGCCATTATTGACTTGGTTGCTAGGAATATTTGCGCTCTACCTTTTTATAATACATTGGCCAAGCGGGAAGGATTAAATGCCAGAAAAGAGTCTATATATAGGAAAAAATACCTACATTTAGACAAAGTGTCTACATATGGGCATTCCGTATAACAAACTGTTAGAGCCCAAAACGAGAATAAATTTTGACATATGCGTTAATCGACAATTCAACTCTGACAGCTGTTCAACGAATATCTGGTCAAGTTCAAACGAAATCGGATGATTCTGTTGATACAGATATTGTGGCGCTTGAGAACCTCGTACAAGCTATCCTGTTTTATGACAGAACTATTGCAGTAGATGACTATATACCGAAGTACAGAGACGAAAGAATTGCAGCATTCCCAAACATTACATTCTTAAATACTGAAGAATTCAATCTAAATGAAATTGAAGAACAAGCAGCAGTAAAGGCGCGCGAATTACAGCCAAAAATACAAGGCGGCCAATTTGTAAATGAAGATTTCAAAAACCTACTAGAGTTGCTTCAAACACACATGACTTGTACGTGGGATATAAGCTCAAGTGTTTATCATTTAACTCTAAAAAGTTTATCTGATGATAACGATGAATTTAAAAAGTACGGCAATATTGCTGCCGCAATATTTTCAGAGTTGAGTGATGCAACTGAAACTGGGAATCGCACATCTGGAAATGTAGAATTAGTAGATAGATATGGTCAACCTATAGAAAAAGGCTATACAGTTCCAGCTGCAAAATGGGGCAATCGGTCAGGTGAGTCTAGTGGTGAAGCATCTGCTGCAATAAAATCATTTGTTGCTTCATTGGTCTGGCTTGCAAATAGGACAATATTTTATTCTCAAACTTCTAGATATCTGCAAGCAGATACCTTTCTATATCCAATACGCCAAGCATATCAACAAAACTATATTAGCCAAACTTGCAATTACGGTTTTGATTACCCTAAAAATATAGTCGAGCATTTTTCAGCTTCACTCAATGAAGATTTAGTTAATATTCATAATGCTGGTTTAGCTACTGCTACAGCTTTAAACATACCTATGTTTTCCGCATGGCTAGCTAAAGAAACTGGTGATCCATCTGAAATTATAAATATGGCCTACCGAATTAGAGAAGAAGCAGAGTTTACCGAAGCGAGAGAGCAACTAAGAGAAGTAAGGAGGTTATTTGATGAGTCTGATATTGGTGATGCCAATAAATCAGTAACAAAAATCATGAATGATTTAAGTAAAGCCTCAAAAGACATGCGTGTTAAGTACGGCATTGAAACACGTCAAGGGGCTCCAGTAACAAACCTCGTGCAGGTTTACAATACATGCGCTGCCTTGAATAGCTTACCAGAGCTACCTAGCTATAACTTCAAGATAAAAATACCAGAGTTTTTCTATAACTTGAAACAACCGAGGGGTTTCAATGCAGTTTACAGGAACCTAACAAACGATTTATCCACCGTATGGTCATTAGGTGAGGCCAGAGATATTCTTGGCTCAAAGGTAATTAAGGAAAAAGACGCGATAGTTTACAGCCCTAAACAAGAACAACCGAGGCACATGAATGCCCATACAGAATTCAAGAGTCCGATGTAAAGGCTCTAACAAGGCGCTGCACCGGAATTTTACTACGCTGCGCTTCGCAAAATCCCGTGAGCTGGGTCGTTAGCTGAAAATCAGCCCCCAAGGTTTATCCTCAAATTTTTGTTTCACACCAATTTCCCAGTATTTCTTTTCATCCAGAACAATGATTGACATCAGTACCAACTAAAAATACTATACGACGTATGAAATTAAACGGCGTATAGATTATTGGTTGAGGAATTGATGAATAGAAGAGAGCGGAAAAAAGAAGAAACTCGGCTCCGTATTATTGAAGAGGCTATGCAGCTTTTCAGAGAGCAAGGGTTTGATTGCACGGCAATGGAGCAAATAGCTTCAAAGGCGGATATTGCGAAGGCAACGCTGTATAAATATTTTCCAGTCAAAGAGGCGATTATCGCGGGTTACTGGAAAGTTAGCGTTAAACAAAAAGACGATCTTATTCCCCAGCTACTTGCTTCTGTTCCAGATACCAAAGGGCGGCTTTCTGCTGTTTTCCTTTCCGCCGCTGCCACGTTTAAAAGTGAGCCTGAATTTGCGCGCATTCAATTCAGTTATCAATTTAAAGAGATTGGGAACGCACCGTCAAATGGGCAGGCAAGAAGCGGGTTTGAAGAATTTTTAGAAAAATTATTAAAACAGGGGCAAGAATTAGGGGACATTCGGGGTGATATTCCTGTGACTGTTATGGCTGGTCATCTTCTGTTTCTGTTTACATCCACTTGTCTGTTTTGGTTCTCTGATCCAGAAGTTTTTCTGCTCGAAGAGAGATTAAACCAAACAATCGACATATTTATTGAGGGAGTGAAGCATGTCTAAATCAAGGGTTAGAAAACTAAGAGTTGCCGCAATACAAATGGTGTGTGAAGAGGGTAAGGTTAAGGAAAATCTTGAACACGCTCAAAGCATGGTAGAGGAGGCCGTAGAGAAAGGGGCTGAATTAGTACTCCTTCCAGAATTGATGCCCAGTGGATATATGGCTACTGAGGCAATCTGGGATTGCGCTGAAACAATAGACGGAAAATCGGTAGCATGGTTAAAGGCGATTGCCGAAAAGCATAAAATTTACCTTGGGTTTACCTTTTTGGAAGCGGAGGGCGAGGACTTTTATAATTCCTTTGTTCTTGCTACGCCGAAGGGGGATATTGCCGGTAGGGTGAGAAAATCCCCGCCAGCTTCAATTGAGGCAAATTTTTATAAGGGTGGCGATGATCCGCATGTGATTGAAACAGAGCTGGGACGAATCGGCGTTAGTATTTGCTATGAAAATTTGTTGCATGAACGTATTTGTGAATTATCAAATTTATCGGTAGATATTGTACTTTCGCCATCTGCTGCGGGCAGGCCAAAAGCAATATTGCCAGGTGATGTTAAGCGTTTTGAAAACATGCTTATACAGTGGAGGGGTTTGTACAGCAATGTGCTGGGTGTTCCTAATGTCATAGCGAATAGAGTTGGCCTTTTGGATACTGATTTACCGGGGATGCTTCCTCACCTTAAAAGCAGTTTTCCGGGGCTTTCAGTCATATCAGATGCTGATGGAACTGTATTGGCTGAGCTTGGTGATGAGGAAGGTATTATTGTTTCGGATGTTCACCTTGACCCGGCGAATAAGAAAGCTGGGAAACCAAAGTGCTATGGGAAAATGTGGGCAATGCCTGTTCCTTGGTATTCTTTTATTTGGCCTATGACGGAAAAAACGGGTAAAAAAAGGTATGAGAAGAGTCAAGTTCGGCCATTAAAGGCACAATATAAATCGGAGGCTTGAATTTTTGTTTGAGTTAAATCAGCTAACAACGACGTTATGTAGTCAAGAGTCTCGCTTGGTCAGCAATAGCTCTTAGAGCTGATTCATCATAGACACCGCGACCTAATACGCGAATAGCTATCACAAGAGAAAGTAGCGCTTTAGCTGTCCCGTGTGAATCGAGTTTAGATGGCATTTCTCTACGAGTTTGAGAAACTTCAATGCCACGACGAAAAAAAACCTCAAATTCCATGAAGCCTTGGGTTACGATGGATTGGATATGGCTGTCATGATACTTAAATTCAAGGGCAGTATTAACAAGAAAACACCCTTTCTTTTGAGTGTCGTCATGTGCCTGCTGAACTAATAAGTCGAACAGCGATTTAAAAGCTAAGGTTGGATTATCAAGGCTTTCTAACTCGGCAAGGGTTGCCTTCCGTATTTCTAAATCATATTTCTGCAATGACTGAATAAAGAGCTGGCGTTTTCCACCAAAGGCATTGTAGAGACTACCACGATTAATTCCTATGTTCTCTGTCAAATTTGAAATTGATGTTGCTTCATAGCCTTTTTCCCAAAAAACTAGCATCGCATTCTCTATGGCTTTTTGTTCGTCAAATGATTTTTTCCATGGCATAAGCTTCTTTCCTTTCAAAACCTAAAGTTAATCACATGAACTTAATATTGTTCATTGTTTTTGCTTCTAATCATAAATAACAGTGAGCAACGTACCTATATTGCATCAAAGTCGGTAAGTTAAAAATCAAGCGTTAAATATGTAAACCAATCAAAAAGAGAGAAAGGATATAGTTTTGACCGATCGGTACAAACAAGCTATAGTGTATACCAGTCAGTTTAAACAAACTGATAAGCTTCCTAATACTATCGGAGATAACACAATGACTGAATTTATTTTTCACGATCAAGAGTCTGCACCAAAAAATAGTAAGCCCCTTTTGGCTGGTGCCTTGCAGTCTTATGGTTTTTTGCCCAATCTATATGCTGGTCAAGCTGAAGCCCCTGCGTTATTAGAAGGCTACTTATCTTTAGCAGGAATATTCAATAAAACGGATCTGTCGGAAACTGAGCGACAAATTATTATGATGACGAACAATCGTTTAAATGGTTGTGAATATTGTATGGCGGCACATACAACTATCGCACTAGGTGCAAAAATTGCTGATGATGTGATTGAAGCTTTGCGTACTAATACAGCGATAGCTGATCCAAAGCTTGAAGCATTACGTCAGTTCTCCGAACGTATTAACAAAACTCGTGGCTGGATAGATCAAAATGATCTTGATGCGCTGTTTTCTGCTGGTTATTCCAGGAAAACTGCTCTTGAAGTTATCGTGGGTACAGCACTCAAAGTCATGTCTACCTACACTAATCATATTATCAATACACCTCTCGATGATGCTTTTACGTCTAACGCTTGGTCTGCTCCTACTGGTACAACCTAATTTAGATTGATTAAAAACTACATAACAAAATGCTCCAGCGGACGTGCTAAAGGGAATAACAGGGTCACTAAAGGAATACTAAAATAATAACAGGAAAATAACAGAGAATAATAACAGGGTCAGTAATAACAGGGTCAGGTCTTTAATTTATGATTAAGAATAACAGGGTCTACCATTGGATTTGTAAGTGACAAGAGCGCTATTAAAGGATAAAGTCATTGCTTGACAAGGGTGTGGCTTTTGGGGTCTGTTTGGCAGTACTTCGACTTGAAAT
>JAESQP010000084.1 GCA_016765075.1 Gammaproteobacteria bacterium | reverse complement strand
TATGAGACACTGCACGAGTGGTGCCGGGAGCGAGAATCGAACTCGCACTCTGTTACCAGAACCGGATTTTGAATCCGGCGCGTCTACCAATTCCGCCACCCCGGCAGCGGGGCTAGCAGTATAACTGAGTCGCAAGCGTATTTGTATTGAATATATAGAGAGAAAAGTCAAAATTTTAAAGATGTTACGTTCCAAATTTACATTTGATTTGCCACCTGAACTGATTGCCCAGTACCCATTGAAACAACGTGCCGGTAGTCGCCTGCTTTGCCTGGATGGTAGCTGTGGTGCATTAGAAGATAAGTTGTTTACTGATTTACTTTCTGTGCTCAAGTCGGGTGATTTGCTGGTCATGAACGACACCCGCGTTATTCAGGCACGGCTTTTTGGGCGTAAACACTCAGGCGGCAAGCTTGAGGTGTTGATCGAGCGTGTGCTTGACGAGCAACGAGTATTAGCCAAGGTGCGTAATTCAAAATCATTGCCAGCGGGTGCGATGTTTTTAATTGCTGGCAATATAGAGGTAGAGGTTGAGGAAAATAACGGTAGTTTTCTTGTTTTGCGCTTACGTGAGAGTGACTGGTTCAGCGTGATGCGAGAGCATGGACATATGCCCTTGCCGCCGTATATTAGTCGTGCTGATGAAGGCTTAGATGAATCACGTTATCAAACTGTTTATGCGCGAAGTGATGGCGCCGTAGCGGCGCCGACGGCTGGCCTGCATTTCGATGATGCGATGCTTGGTAAAATTAAAACGATGGGCGTGACGCTTGCCTGGCTCACATTGCATGTTGGTGCTGGCACCTTTGAACCCGTGCGCGCTGATGATATTAAGGATCATCAAATGCATTCGGAAATCTTTGCAGTCAGTGCTCAAGTATGCCAACAGATCGCAGCAACGCGTCAGGCAGGTGGCCGTGTTGTTGCGGTTGGCACCACTTCTGTTAGAGCGTTGGAAAGTGCGACGGACCAGCATGGCGTTACGCAGCCATTGCAGGGTGATACCAACATATTTATCACGCCGGGATACCGCTTTCGTTGTGTTGATGCCATGATTACCAACTTTCATTTGCCCGAATCGACTTTATTGATGTTGGTCAGCGCCTTTGCCGGTTATGAGTCAATAATGACAGCTTATCGTCATGCTGTTGCAGCAAAATATCGGTTTTTTAGTTATGGTGATGCCATGTTTCTTGCTCGTTGCGACCATCAAACACACAGGGATAAAGTGTGAAATTTGACCTGCTGGCCGAAGATGGTTTGGCCCGTCGTGGGCGTATCAGCCTACGCCGAGGTGTCATTGATACCCCGGTATTTATGCCTGTTGGTACTGCCGCGACAGTAAAAGGTGTCATGCCGCAAACCGTCGATGAGATTGGCGCACAGATTATTCTCAACAACACTTTTCACTTAATGTTACGGCCAGGCATGGAGGTGATTAGTGCGCATGATGGCGTACACAATTTTATGCATTGGCAAAAGCCAATTTTGACTGATTCAGGTGGCTACCAGGTATTTAGCCTCGGCAAGATGCGTAAATTAACTGAAAAAGGCGTGGAGTTTCGCTCGCCTTTTGACGGCGCCAAAGTTTGGCTCGATCCTGAAACCTCGATGTCTATCCAGCGGACCCTAGGCGCTGACATTGTCATGAGTTTTGACGAGTGCACGCCTTATCCTGCTAGCTATGAAGAAGCGCAGCAGTCAATGGAGCTTTCTATGCGCTGGGCGCAGCGATCAAAAGACGCACATAGCGATAACCCCGCAGCGTTATTTGGTATTATCCAAGGTGGTATCTACCCTGATTTACGTCAGCAATCACTGCAACAGCTTACCGATATTGGTTTTGATGGTTATGCCATTGGCGGCCTGTCGGTGGGTGAACCACAAGTAGAAATGCTGCATATTCTTGATGGGCTAGCGCCTGCTATGCCAAAGCAATCACCACGATATTTAATGGGTGTGGGCACACCACAAGATATTGTCGAGGCCGTGCGTCGAGGTATCGACATGTTTGATTGTGTGCTGCCAACGCGCAATGCCAGAAATGCACATTTATTTACCAGTCACGGCGTGGTGCGTATTCGTAATAGCGTCCACAAGCTTGATACACGGCCGCTCGATGACAATTGCGATTGTTATACCTGTCAGCATTTCAGCCGCAGCTATTTGCGTCATCTCGCGCACAGCAGTGAGATGCTCGGTGCGACGCTCAATACCATCCACAATCTGCGTTATTATCAAAATTTGACAAGTGAATTGCGCCAAGCTATTGCAGAAGGGCACTTGCAACCTTACATTGACAGCTTCTATGCACGATATGAGCAACCTGACGGCTAGCTTGATCGGATTTATCTAATCGTAATTAAGTCCGACAGGCTTAGATCACTTGGCCTATAATGGGCAACTTTAGCCGCCAATCGTGGTGGTTAAATTAAGAATTGATATTAAAATTTAAGGAAATACCTAATGAGTTTGTTTATCTCAGATGCGATGGCAGAAACCGCCTCAGCCGCAGCTGCCACACCGGGCCTTACCCAATTTATTCCGCTGATTATCATTTTTGTGATTTTCTATTTTTTGTTGATTCGGCCTCAAATGAAGCGTGCTAAAGAGCATAAAGCATTGGTTTCGGGCATCGCCAAAGGTGATGAATTGGTCACTAATGGTGGCATTCTTGGCAAGGTTATTGCTGTAGAAGAAGGGTTTTTTAGCCTGGAAGTTGCTAACGGCACAATCATTAAAATGCAGGCAAGCTCCGTCAGCCAAGTGATGCCTAAAGGCACCTATAAGCCTGCTTAGCTCTTAACCTAAAGAGTTCCCCTGCTTAATAAAAATAAACGAAACCTATGAATCATTATCCTGGATGGAAGTATTTGCTGGTTGGTACCGTACTGGTGTTTGCCGTATTGTTTGCGCTACCGAATATTTACGGTGCGGATCCTGCTGTGCAGGTTTCCGCCACAAGCGTAGCGAATGAAGAAGGCCTTGGTGAGCGGCTCAATAGCGTGCTTGCTGGTAGCGGTTTGCCATACAAAAGTGTTGAGTTGACCGATTTTGGTTGGCTAGTGCGTTTTGGCGATACCGAGGTTCAGCTTAAAGCCAAAGATCTAATCGATGAGCGTCTCGGTGAAGGTGTCATCACTGCATTAAATTTGGCGCCAGCAACGCCGGGTTGGTTGCGTAGCTTGGGTGGTCAGCCAATGTATTTGGGGCTGGATTTGCGTGGCGGTGTGCATTTCTTACTGCAAGTGGATATGGCTACCGCAGAGAAGCAGGTTCAAAACGCCAACATCAAAGGCTTGCGTAGTTATTTGCGCGGCGAGAAAATTCGTTATTCTGCTATCATCGAAGGCCCTGATAATACCATCTTGATCAAGTTTCGTTCTCCAGAGGATCGCACTACAGCGCGCAAGTTGATCTATAACGAAGCTGATTATCGTGACCTCAACTTGCAGGAACTTACAGGCGGCAAATCGCCAACGCTGGAAGTCACCATTAAAGAAGCCGCGTTAAAAGAGAAACGCGATTTTGCCTTAAAACAAAATATCACCACCTTGCGTAATCGCGTTAATGAACTCGGTGTTGCTGAGCCGATCATTCAACAGCAAGGCGCAGACCGTATTGTTGTGCAGTTACCGGGTGTACAAGATACTACTCGCGCCAAAGAAATTTTGGGCGCAACAGCGACACTGGATTTTCGTCTTGTTGATAGTAATAACGATGTTCAGGCTGCTTTAGGTGGCAAAGTACCGTTAGGCTCACGTATTTATCGTGAGCGTGATGGCCAACCCATTTTATTGTTAAAAGATGAAATTATTACCGGTGATGCCATTATTGATGCGGCATCAGGTATCGATCAACAAACCGGCAGCGCATCGGTATTTATCACATTAGATAGTGCTGGTGCCAGCCGTATGAGTGATGTCACACGCGACAATATTGGCAAGCCTATGGCCGTTGTTTTCAAAGAGTCGAGGTCTGATATTAAAGACGTTGATGGTGAAAAAGTGATTACACGTCGCACGTCAGAGCAAGTGATTAATGTTGCCACCATTCGCGATCAGCTAAGCAAACGTTTTCAAATTACCGGTTTGGACAGTACCGAAGAAGCGCGTGACCTGGCGTTGTTACTCAGAGCGGGTGCCTTGAAAGTGCCTATCGATATTATTGAAGAGCGCACCATTGGCCCAAGCATGGGTAAAGAGAATGTTGAGAAGGGCACCTATTCCATTATCATTGGTTTTGTCCTGGTGCTGGTCTTTATGGTGGTCTGGTATAAGCAGTTTGGCATGATCGCCAATATTGCCTTGACGCTGAACCTGGTGGTGATTTTTGCCGTACTGTCTATGTTGCAAGCAACACTCACCTTGCCGGGTATCGCCGGTATTGTCTTAACCGTTGGTATGGCGGTTGATGCCAATGTATTGATTTTTGAGCGTATTCGAGAAGAGATCAACAACGGTAATTCACCGCAGGCAAGTATTCATTCGGGTTATGAGAAAGCGCTGTCGACGATTGCTGATGCCAATATCACTACGCTGATTGCTGCCTTGGTGTTGTATACCTTTGGTACCGGCCCGATCAAGGGTTTTGCAGTAACCTTGTCTATTGGTATTTTAACCTCGATGTTTACGGCGATTATGGGTACTCGTGCCATTGTTAATTTCTTTTATGGCGGTAAACGCATCAACAAGTTGTCGATATAATGCAATTATTTAAAAATACACCTAGTTTTGATTTTATGTCGCGACGTTATGTTGCTATTACGTTATCCGTTATTGTCTTGTTAATTGCCATCGGCTCATTAGCCACACGTGGTTTAAATCTCGGTATCGATTTTACCGGCGGCACCATTATCGAAGTGGGTTATTCCGACAGTGCTGATTTAACCAGTGTCCGCACTGAATTGGGTGAGAACGGTTATGACGATGCTATTGTTCAGCATTTTGGTACAACGCGCGAAGTGTTGATTCGTGTTGCACCGCGTGAAGGGGTCAGTAATGCAGATTTGAGTAATAAAGTTATTGCTGTGCTGAAAGAATCGAATGATGTCGAAGTGCGTCGTGTTGAATTTGTCGGGCCACAGGTCGGTGATGAATTAACCAATGACGGTGGCCTGGCCTTGCTTTATGCCCTAGGCGGGATCTTAATTTATGTTTACTTTCGTTTTGAATTTCGTTTTGCCTTGGGTTCCGTTGCTGCCCTGATTCATGACGTTATTATTGTCATGGGCGTGATCTCGATACTTGGTATGGAGTTTAACCTGACTGTATTGGCAGCGATTTTGGCAGTGATTGGTTATTCATTGAACGATACCATTGTCGTGTTTGACCGTATTCGCGAAAATTTTCGCAAGATGCGTAAAGGCAGTCCGGTCGAGGTGGTGAATACCTCGTTAAATCAGACATTTTCACGTACCTTGATTACGTCTATAACAACCTTGCTGGTTTTGTTTGCTTTATTTTTCTTGGGTGGTGAGGTTATTGGAGGTTTTGCGCTGGCCTTGATTATTGGTGTCTTTGTTGGCACCTATTCATCAATTTATGTGGCGAGCAATATCACTCTCATGTTAGGTGTCAGCAAAGAAGATCTCATGCCGCCTGAAAAAGAAGGTGCAGAGATCGACGACCGTCCATAAACCCTAGTGGGCGTCCCAGTGGATATTATGGGCGCCCATTTCAACAAACTGAAAACAGCAGGTGAGGGGGGGTGTTAACAATCATTTTAATCGTCCTGTTGCACCTTCAATGGCGCCAGGCAAGGCGAGAGGAGAGAGGTTTGGTGGTCCAAATGAACGACGAACAACGCAGTATGGCGCCATTGAAGGTGCAACCCGAAGGGCCAGTGCGCATTGTTCACCCAGCGGCGTTGTCGCTCGCTTATGTGGGCCAACCACACTGCACTCGCTCCGCCTT
>JAESQP010000083.1 GCA_016765075.1 Gammaproteobacteria bacterium | reverse complement strand
GTTTCAAAGGATGATGCTGAAGAGGCTAAGAAATAGCTTGAAGAAGCTGGTGCTTCAGTAGAGCTTAAATAAGCGCTGCCAAAAACATCGCTAAAAGCGTTGATTTTTGACGTCGATTTTGAGTGACGTTTACGGGTCAGTACTTTGTGTGCTGGCTCGTAGGTGCGTCTTGATTGTTTTGTCTGTTTTTCAAATAGACAGTTGTTTAATTGCTGAGGGACACTAATGGCCTACTCATTTACTGAGAAAAAGCGTATCCGCAAAAATTTTGGTAGAAGACCAGAAATTTTAGCAACCCCATATCTATTGGAAACGCAGGTTAGTTCTTACCGTGCATTTTTGCAAACGGATGTGGCTAAAGCAAAGCGTAAGAGGCAGGGTCTACATGCTGCATTTGCGTCAGTGTTTCCTATCAGTAGTTATTCTGGTAGCGCTGCGCTTGAATATGTCAGTTACACATTAGGTAAGCCACCATTTGATGTAAAGGAATGTCAGATGCGCGGTATGACCTATGCAGCGCCGCTGCGTGTGATCTTGCGCTTGGTTATTTATGATAAAGAAGCGTCAGGCAACACACCTGTAGTAAAAGATATTAAAGAGCAAGAAGTGTATATGGGCGAGTTGCCGCTTATGACCGAAAACGGCACTTTTGTGATTAACGGTACCGAACGTGTTGTGGTATCACAGTTACACCGTTCACCAGGCGTCTTTTTTGAGCACGATAAAGGTAAGACTCATTCGTCTGGTAAATTACTATTTTCTGCACGGGTTATCCCTTACCGTGGCTCATGGCTTGATTTTGAATTTGATCCGAATGATGCAGTATTTGTTCGTATTGACCGTCGTCGTAAATTACCGGTTACGGTTTTGCTGCGTGGCTTGGGTCATAACGGCGAAGAAATTCTCGATATTTTCTACGATACCAATACCTTTGCTTTTACCAAAAAAGGCATTGAGCTTAAGTTAATTAGTGATCGCCTGCGTGGTGAAACATTAGAGTTTGATCTGAAAGACAAAAAAGGCGAGGTAATCGTTGAAGCAGGCCGTCGCATTATCGCGCGTCATGTTCGCAGCATGGACAAGGCAGGCTTGAAAACGCTGATCGTTCCTGAAGAGTATCTCTTCGGCAAGCGTATCGCGCGCGATGTGATCAACACAGAAACGGGTGAAGTTGTTGCTAATGCTAACGATGAGCTGACCAGCGAGTTGATTGTTGCCATTATGGAAACAGGCGTTAAGTCGTTAGAAACTTTGTTTACTAATAGCTTGGATCGTGGTCCCTATATTTCAGATACTCTCGTCATCGATGCGACACGTAGCGTTTTGGAAGCCCAGGTTGAGATTTATCGCATGATGCGCCCAGGTGAGCCACCCACTAAAGAAGCTGCGCAGGGTTTGTTCAACAATTTGTTCTTTAATTCCGAGCGTTATGATCTTTCTGCAGTGGGTCGCATGAAATTCAACAGCCGTGTTGGTCGCGAAGGCAGTGAAGGCGCAGGGGTGTTATCGAAAGAAGATATTATCGATGTGCTTACCGTATTGATCGATATTAAAAATGGTAAGGGCAGCGTTGATGATATTGACCATCTTGGTAATCGCCGGGTACGTCGTGTTGGCGAGATGGAGGAAAACCAATTCCGCATCGGCTTGGTTCGTGTTGAACGTGCCGTACGTGAGCGTCTA
Source organism: Gammaproteobacteria bacterium (assembly GCA_016765075.1). Lineage (NCBI taxonomy): Bacteria > Pseudomonadati > Pseudomonadota > Gammaproteobacteria > Gammaproteobacteria bacterium. Next base: position 2,295 of record JAESQP010000083.1, on the reverse strand, counting down.
ACCTTGGCTGAGTCAGAAGGCTTGATGCCGCAAGACTTGATCAATGCAAAACCTGTTTCAGCTGCGATTAAAGAGTTTTATGGCTCTAGTCAGTTGTCTCAGTTTATGGATCAAAATAATCCGCTGTCGGAGATAACGCATAAGCGTCGTGTTTCTGCGCTTGGCCCAGGTGGTTTGACGCGCGAGCGAGCTGGTTTTGAAGTGCGTGATGTCCACCCAACGCATTATGGTCGTGTGTGTCCGATTGAGACGCCTGAAGGGCCAAACATTGGCTTGATTAACTCTTTGGCTGTTTATGCGCGGACCAATAAGTATGGCTTCCTAGAAACACCCTATCGCCGTGTAAAAAATGGTAAAGCGACAACTGAAGTTGACTATCTTTCAGCGATCGAAGAAGGCCGTTTTGTGATTGCTCAGGCCAATGCCGAGCTTGATGACAAAGGACGGTTTACGGCCGAATTAGTTTCTTGTCGCTATGAGAATGAATTTTCATTATCACCAGTTGATCGAATCCAATATATGGATGTGTCGCCAAGACAGATCGTTTCGGTTGCGGCATCGCTAGTGCCATTCCTTGAGCACGATGATGCTAACCGTGCCTTGATGGGGTCGAACATGCAGCGTCAGGCTGTGCCAACCTTGCGTGCGGAAAAACCATTAGTAGGTACCGGCATGGAGCGTGTGGTTGCTGTCGATTCTGGCACGTCGGTTATAGCGCTGCGTGGTGGAGTTGTCGATTCTGTTGATGCTAGCCGCATTGTTGTTTGTGTTAACGATGAGGATGCACGCGCAGGCGAGCCTGGTGTTGATATTTATAATCTGACCAAATACACCCGTTCTAACCAGAATACTTGCATCAATCAACGCCCGCTAGTGAGAATTGGCGATATGATTGACCAAGGTGATGTGCTGGCTGATGGTTCCTCTGCAGATATGGGTGAATTGGCTCTGGGTCAGAACATGCTTATCGCCTTTATGCCGTGGAACGGTTATAACTTTGAGGATTCGATTCTTATTTCTGAACGTGTGGTGAAAGAAGATCGTTTCACTACGATTCATATCCAAGAGCTCACTTGTGTGTCACGTGACACTAAATTAGGGCCAGAGGAAATCACCCCTGACATTCCTAATGTTGGTGAGGCTGCTTTAGCCAAGTTGGATGAGTCAGGTGTTGTCTATATCGGTGCTGAAGTTCAGCCTGGCGATATTCTGGTGGGTAATGTGACGCCGAAGAGTGAGGCACCACTGACGCCAGAAGAAAAACTGCTACGTGCGATTTTTGGTGAAAAAGCCTCTGACGTAAAAGATACTTCATTGCGTGTGCCTTCTGGTATGAATGGCACGGTCATCGATGTGCAAGTATTTACCCGTGATGGCGTAGACAAGGATAAGCGTGCCTTACAGATTGAAGAAGAGCAGCTCGATAGCATTCGTAAAGATCTACAAGATCAATACCGTATTGTTGAAGATGATACCTATGCGCGTGTCGAAAAATTATTGCTTGGTAAGGTTGCTGAAGGCGGTCCGAGCCTTAAATCCGGGGTAAAAATTACAGCAAGTTATCTCGAAGAATTGCCACGCGATAAATGGTTTGATGTTCGTCTTCAGGACGATACAGCGAATACCCAGCTTGAACAGCTTAGCCAGCAGCTAAAAGTTCAACGCAAAGCGCTTGATGACAAATTTGAAGAGAAACGTGGCAAGCTCATGGCAGGTGATGATCTGGCTCCTGGTGTGCTGAAAATGGTTAAGGTTTACCTTGCTGTTAAGCGTCGCATTCAGCCGGGCGACAAGATGGCCGGGCGTCATGGTAACAAAGGTGTGATCTCCATGATTGTGCCGGTCGAAGATATGCCGCATACCGCAGCCGGTGAAGCTGTGGATGTTTGTTTGAACCCATTGGGCGTGCCATCACGTATGAATGTCGGTCAGGTGTTGGAAACACATTTGGGTTGGGCAGCGAAGGGTTTGGGCCACAAGATTGGACGTATGTTAGAAGCGCAAGCAAGCATTGCTGAGACGCGTAAATTTCTCGGTAAAATCTATGATCGTGATGAACGTAAGCATGGATTAGACAAGTTTACTGATAAAGAAATTATGAGTCTTGCCATGAATCTGCGTGGTGGTGTGCCCATGGCAACGCCTGTATTTGATGGTGCCAGCGAAGATGACGTACGCGAAATGTTAGCGCTAGCTGATTTGCCAGCTTCTGGCCAGACTGTGCTGTTTGATGGTCGAACGGGTGACCAAATAGATCGTCAGGTGACCGTTGGTTATATGTATATGCTTAAACTG
>JAESQP010000082.1 GCA_016765075.1 Gammaproteobacteria bacterium | reverse complement strand
TATTACTCTTGAAATTAATAGGTATTATTTATGTCTACTACTACCGGCACCGTCAAATGGTTTAACGAATCTAAAGGTTTTGGCTTTATTGAGCAAGAATCTGGTCCAGATGTTTTCGCACACTTCAGTGCTATCTCTGGTTCAGGCTTCAAAACTTTGGTTGAAGGCCAGAAAGTTGAGTTCACTGTAACTCAGGGTCAAAAAGGCCCACAAGCAGAAAATATCGTACCGCTCTAGTAGTCGGATCACGATTGGCCTGCATTGCTTAGATTCATATAGGTAATGCAGGTTAGCCTTTAGCCATCTCTTTCTTAGGGTGGCTAAGAGCTAAAAGGGCAAGCCTTTGGGCCTGCCCTTTTTTATTGCTCGCAACAAGCTGGTATTTTACTCCATTAGTGTGTATCGATTACGCGCTCAATCCCGTTTCAGCAAAGACGCCGCGACACAATATACCAATCTAAGGACATTCACCTTGAGTAAAATTGATTTCTCATCCCTTACCTTGCATCCTGCTCTATTAGACAACCTTACTTCTTTGGGGTATCACACCATGACCCCTGTTCAGGCGAAAAGTCTACCCTTTATCCTGGACGGTAAAGATGTGATTGCTCAGAGTAAAACAGGGTCAGGGAAAACCGCAGCATTTTCTTTAGGCTTATTACAAAAGCTCGATGTAAAAAGCTTTTGTGTGCAATCACTGGTGTTATGCCCAACCCGTGAATTGGCAGACCAGGTTGCCAATGAATTACGCAAGCTCGCCCGCACTATTGCTAACGTTAAAGTATTGACGCTTTGTGGTGGCGTTTCGTTTGGGCCACAAGTTGGCTCGCTAGAGCACGGTGCGCATATTATCGTGGGTACGCCAGGCCGGGTGGAAGAACATTTGCGAAAAAACACGCTAAAACTGGATAGTTTGGCCACGCTGGTTTTAGACGAAGCAGACCGTATGTTAGACATGGGCTTTGAAGAATCGCTTGATGCGATCATTGAACATATACCGAGTCAGCGTCAAACGTTATTGTTTAGTGCGACTTACCCTGATCAAATACGCACTATCGCCGATCGTATTATGACCAAGCCAGCGATGGCACAGGTAGACGCTAGCCATGTTGGCGACAATATCCAACAGATTTTTTATAAATTTAGTAGTAATGGTAACGGTAAGCGCTTAACAGCCTTGCGTTTAGTGTTACTACATTATCGCCCTGAGTCTGCTTTGGTGTTTTGTGATACTAAAGTGGAAACCCGAGAAGTGGCTAATGAACTTTGTCACTATGGTTTTAATGCTATTGCCTTACATGGTGATATGGAGCAAAGAGACCGCGATCAAACCATGATTCGTTTTGCCAATAAAAGTGCTTCTATACTGGTTGCAACAGACGTTGCTGCACGTGGCTTGGATATCGAAGCGCTGGATGTCGTCATTAATTATCATATTCCTCGTAACAATGAAGTACATACCCACCGAGTCGGTCGTACAGGACGTGCAGATAGAAAAGGTATTGCATGCACTTTGTACAGTGACAAAGAAGGCTATAAAATTGAAAGACTACAAGCCTGCCTTGATCAGGTTTTTACAACTGAGCCATTGCCGCCACTCACTTTATTAGAACAAAGCATTTATCAACCATCCATGACAACATTACAAATTGATGGTGGCAAAAGACAAAAAGTTAGGCCGGGTGATATTTTAGGTGCGCTGACTGGCGATGTTGGTATCGCAGGCAGCCAGGTTGGCAAGATTCAAATTTGTGATAGCTGGGCTTACGTCGCCATTAATCGTGACGTGGCTCAGGTTGCACTGAAAAAATTACAGAATGGAAAATTGAAAGGACGTTCGTTTAGAGTCAGGCAGATATAGCGCGCAGTTTTGCTATTTGTCAGACCTATATTTAACATCCCTTAGCTAGCCGCCAGTGTTTCTTCGCGTATTATTTTGGCGTTGAACGTTGCCGCCTGACGTTTTTTGCTGGCCACCATATTTTTTTCTGGCGCCGTGCTTATGGCCCTGCGCATTTTCTCCAGAACGTTGTCCATCCTTGTGTTCAAATTTTACTTTTTTGGGTTTCTTGGTTTGTCTTGGTTTATTTAAATGGGTCGTTGGCACATCATGCGTGGGTTCAAAGCCATCAACCATTTTTCGTGGTAACAGTTGTTGAATAAGTCGCTCAATATCTGATAGTTGCTTGACTTCATCGGCGCAGACTAAGGAGACGGCTTGGCCGCTAGAGCCAGCGCGGCCGGTGCGGCCGATTCGGTGCACATAGTCTTCAGGTACACTGGGCAAATCAAAATTGACCACCTGTGGCAGTTGGTCGATATCTATGCCTCGTGCTGCAATATCGGTGGCGACCAAGACACGAACCGAACCATTTTTAAAATTTGCTAAAGCTTTAGTTCTTGCGCCCTGGCTTTTGTTGCCGTGAATCGCTGCGGCTTTAATGCCCGCTGTTTCTAGCTGACGTGTTAAGCGGTTGGCACCATGCTTGGTTCGCGAAAAGACCAACACCTGTTGCCACTCCTCACTGTGAATTAATTCGATGAGCAGTGCTGATTTTTGTTTTTTATCGACCGGACATATCCAATGGTCAACTGTTTTCACCGTGGTATTACGTGGACTAACTGAAATTTCCACAGGGTTTTTAACCAAACCTTTGGCGAGGTTGCGAATGTCATTCGAAAATGTAGCCGAAAACAACAGGTTTTGACGTTGTTTAGGTAAGGCCGCGATAATTTTTTTGATGTCACGAATAAAACCCATGTCAAGCATACGGTCTGCTTCATCCAGCACTAATATTTCGAGCTGTTTAAATTCCACTGCATTTTGATGGTATAGATCGAGTAAGCGGCCAGGTGTGGCGACCAAAATATCGACGCCTTGGCGTAACTTCATCATTTGAGGGTTGATCTTGACGCCACCAAATACAACGGCAGAGCGCAATGGTAAATTTTTGCCATAGGTAGCGACGCTTTCAGCAACCTGAGCTGCTAGCTCACGAGTGGGTGTGAGCACAAGGGCGCGCACTTGGTTAGCCTGAGCACGCTCCCCTTGTGATAATAACTCCAATAATGGCAGGGTAAAGCCTGCTGTTTTTCCAGTGCCTGTTTGTGCGGCCGCCATGACATCTTTGCCTTCAATAATGGCAGGTATTGCTTGCGTTTGAATGGGTGAAGGCGTGTCGTAGCCTTTTTCGGCGACAGCTTGAAGAATCGGAGCCGATAAGCCCAGAGAGGAAAAACTCATAGTATATGTCTCAGTTTGATGCGTTTTATGGCGGGAGCCGCCGAGATGGCGGCGGTGAAGCTTACCTTAACGGCTTGGTAATAGCTACAGTCCGTTGTGTTGCTTGCAAGCAACACAACTATAGGGAGTATGAAGAGCTTTGTTTGCTACATAAGGCTCTACCCTAATCCCCAGATAGAAACACGTATACTGCACAAGCTCTTGATCCCACAGTGAAACAAAAAATAGCCGCCGAACCTACGGGTGCGACTAATATTTTTTGTTTCACTGTGAAATCAATATCTCGCACATTACATCGCGTTTCTATCTGGGGATTAGGGCTCTACTGGGAAGTTGTTTTTTTTGATTTCCATAGATAATGACTGTAGATAAAGCCAATAGCCAGATTATTGTCTGTTTCAACCAATGGGGAGTCGTCAAACTCAGCACCGCTAATATTGTCATAACGTAAGAACACAATCAGTAAGCGTTTGCGGCTTTTGGATGTCAATGTTAGCGATGCACGTGCACCAGAGTAACCGCCGCTGGACGTGTAGGCTGGTCGATTGGTTGTGGCAAATTGCTGATCGACACCATAGTAAACATTGTTAAATTTGCTGTCGCTAAACTGAGGCCCGAGAGATACGCCGATGTGCCATGGGGTTGGGTTCGAGGAGAGCTGGTGTAAATAAGCGATATTAGGTGAGAAAGTGTAGCCGGCCTGCTCAACCCCATCACTGCTAATGTCAAAATTACTGCGAACGGGTAGTCTTAGCAGCCATTCATTGTGGTCGCGTTTGCTTAGCGTGATTTCAAGTGATGGACCAATTTGCAGTAAATTGCCAATGTCCGGTAGCCCGCGACGTAGTTCAACTTCATCGCTATCCACAGCAAGGTTGAAATCCAGGCTCAGATCCAGTTTGTAGCGTTGTGTTTTTGACAGCTGCGCACGTATGCCTTCATCGTCTGATTTAAATACATCTCCGCGATAGATAATAAAGGGTGCTGGGAAAGCAAAGGTGCGAGTGTCTTTAGTGCCAGTATAGTGGGACTGGTGTAAACCCCCGGCGCCGAGCGCAAATTCCCATAGTGGTAATTCTTCAGAGTGGCTGTATTGTGCAAACGTCAGGGAGAAGAATATAAATATGAATCGACGAAATTGCTTCATGTCTGCTTTATCTTCTGAATGTGGTTACGGATTTTAGCAAAAAATAGTGTAGGCCGCGTAGGTGCCACGGCCTCTGCAATATAAATAGAAGACATTTTGTGCTAGATTCACTCGTTATCCTTTAATCTGTTCAACTCGTGCGTACTGTATGCAAATCCGTTTAATCGACTATGAATCGACGACTGCCGCAGGCATTAATAGGCGGGCATTGCGTGAGGCAATCACTTGCCAGCGTAGTGGTTTGCGACGCAATGATTTTCCTGGGTCTACAGTAGATACCTGGATAGGGCGTATTCCTGAGATTGACGATATAGACCTGGGTGTGTGGCAAAGTCGTAATAACGCATTAGCCACGCTTGGGTTACAGCAGGGGACGATTGCTCAGACCTTGCAAGCGCAGGTCAAACGTTTTTCTGCCAGCCGTATTGGCATTGTTATGGGGTCGAGCACATCCAGCATTGACCGCACCGAACTTGCCTATACGGATTTGACTGAGGCAGGACAGCTAAAACCACCCTATCAACAAGCCAATGTACACAACCCGCATTCATTGAGTCTGTTTGTTGCACATTATACTGGCGTGACCGGACCTGCTATGACGATCAATACTGCTTGCTCGTCTTCGGCAAAAGTATTTGCTGCTGCGGCACGGTGGTTGCGCAGTGATATTGTTGATGCAGTGTTGGTGGGTGGTGTCGATACTTTGTGTTTGAGCGTATTGCATGGTTTTAATTCGCTGCAACTTGTTTCATCTCAAGCTTGTCGTCCATTTGATCAAAATCGCGATGGCATTAACCTGGGTGAAGCCGCTGGTTACGCGATTTTAATGTGTGCAGACAAGGTTGAAGAGGATGTGGGAGTGGCATTAAGCGGTTATGGCGAAAGCTCCGATGCACACCATATGTCGCATCCTCATCCAACAGGGCTGGGCGCGAGGCTAGCCATTGAGCAGGCTTTGCAGCGAGCCAGCTTGATAGCGCAGGACATTAACTACATTAACTTGCACGGCACTGCCAGTCGAGTCAATGATTTGATTGAGGGGCGCTTGATTGCAGAAACTTTTCCGCGTAGCACGCAATGCTCATCGACCAAGGGCTGGATGGGGCATACGCTTGGTGCCGCTGGGATTACTGAGGCATTAATTGCTGTTGATGCGCTGCGCAACAATTACATTCCAGGTTCCATGAATTTGTTTGATCTGGATGAGCGACTGGATTTTTCTATACAAGCGGCTAATCAGCAGCGTGATATTAGCCATGTCATGTCAAATTCCTTCGGTTTTGGTGGCAATAATTGCAGCCTGATTTTTAGCCGGGTTTGAGGTAAGTCATGAGTCGTTTGAGTTGCAAAATCGTGGCCTTAGGTGCATGTGGGGCAGGCTTCTTTGATTGGCCTGGTTTGCAAGATTTATTGCAAGGTAGGGTAGCTATAGAGAATATTGCCGCAGAGGATATGACGGGTAATCCCAAGCCCGATATTATTCCTGCCAATGAGCGCAGACGAGCACCTTTACCAGTACGTTTAGCTGTGGAGTCTTCGTGGCAAGCAACGCAATCGTCAGGCTTGAATGCAAAAGAGCTAAGCTGTGTTTTTGTCTCTGGCATTGGTGATACCCAGTTGACAGACTATATGTGCAAAGTATTAGCGACCGACAACAAGCAACTCTCGCCAACTAAATTCCATAATTCAGTACACAATGCAGCAGCTGGATATTGGACAATGAGCACAGGGTGCATGAAGGCTGCTAGTTCAATTGCAGGGTTTGGCGAGTCTGTACCGTTAGCATTGCTAGAGGCCATTGTGCAGTGCGTTGCAGAAAATATACCCGTGCTGCTTACTTTTTACGACGCACCAAGTTGTACCGTGCTGCAAGGTTTATTGAAAAATGATAAACCTTTTTCTGTGTCAATGATTATCGTGCCGCTGGCCAGCAAAAAAGAGGGCAGGCTATTGACAGTTAAAGTGAAACAGCGAGCAGTAGGCTGGCCAGTGGTTGACTTGCCGCCAAAGCTTCAGCATTGTTACGAGAACAATCCGGCAGCTCGGCTGTTGCCAATTTTAGCAAAAATAAGCAATCAAAATGATCCGTCAGGTTTGTCGTTAAACATGCCGTTGAGCACAGGATCATCACTTGCTATTACAATTGGTTGAGCATTGCCATGATTAAAAACAGGGTTAAAAATAAAGCAGATGTCACCATTATGGGTGGCGGCCTTGCTGGTCTTGGTTTGGCTCGTCAGCTAAAACGCAGTACGCCAGAACTGGATGTGTTGATTGTTGAGAGAAACAAATTTCCGGTGCCTGATACTACCGCAAAAGTGGGTGAATCAACGGTTGAGCTTGCATCACATTATCTTGTTGACACTTTAGGATTGAAAAAACATTTTGAACAATCCCATTTGAGGAAACATGGCTTGCGTTGTTTTTTTGGGACGCCAAGCAATGACTATTCAGAACAAGACGAGCTTGGTGTTAGTGAATTGTTTGGCATCCCAACCTATCAGCTTGATCGTGGCGTTCTTGAAAACCACCTTCACGATGAGCTAATTAATTTAGGCGTTAATATTGTAGAGGGTGCGACAACGAAAGAAGTGTCCTTGGGCAAACAAAATCATTGTATTAAAGTGGCAACTGATGAAGGAGAGAAAAATTTCTCAAGCAGGTGGCTTGTTGATGCAGCAGGCAGGCAAAAACTCATTAGCAATAAATTAAATTTAACCAAGACTGTTGGTCACAAGGGTAATGCAGTTTGGTTTCGTATTGACCGCCGAGTAGTGCTTGATACATGGTCTGAAGAAGCACAATGGCAGAATCGTTTGCAAGATAAAGGTACGCGTTGGTTGAGCACTAATCATCTTACTGGGCCAGGTTACTGGGTTTGGGTGATTCCATTAGGCACGGGAACGACGAGTATTGGTATCGTTATGGATGACCAGGCGTTAGAGCAAAGCGGTATTACATCGCTTGATGAAGCGCTACGGTGGCTTGATACGCATCAACCTCGGTGTGCGGAAGCTATTTCCGGCGCTAAAGTACTGGATTTTTGTTTGATTCGAGATTACGCCTATGGCTGCAAAAAAATGTTTTCTGATGATGGTTGGTGTCTAACTGGTGAGGCAGGAGCATTTAGTGATCCGTTTTATTCGCCAGGCAGTGATTTTATCGCCATTAACAATACCTTTATTGATCATTTGATTGCGTGTGAGAAATCGGGCCAAGATATTCGCCGCGACAGTGCACTGTTTCATGTATTTTATAATTCTTTTTTTGATAATACGTTGTCACTTTATTCTCACCAATATGGTGGTTTTGGTGATCGCAGAATGATGGGGGTAAAACTATTGTGGGACTATTCCTATTATTGGGGCGTGTTAACATTGTTGTTTTATAAAAATGCAATGACAGATGCAGAATTAATCCTTGATCTTAATCCACTGCTTAAACAAGCGAGCAGCCTCAATGCGACTGTTCAAGAAAAACTGCGTGATAGAGCGAAAAAGCGCTTAGTTTTGCCTGCTCAAGGCGTATTCCTCGATCAATATAAGATTCCGTGTTTACGACATTTTAATAATGTACTAAAAGCAAGTGAGAGCATTGATATAAAAACCGCGTTAGTCGAAAACGTCGCTATTCTTAAACGTGTTGCAGCGTATTCAATTGATATATTGGCTGATAATGCAAGCGCCAATGTTGCTGATGATGAGCGAGATTTGTTTGGTGATTATCGGCAATCTTTGTTGGCTTAGAATTTGTTGATAACTGCTGGATGTTAACAATACTGAAAACAGGCGCTCAGGCAGTATTGCTTGTTATCACACTAACTTATCCTTTTGTTGTGTATTGGGGTTTGAATAATTACGGACCAGCTGTGCTTGCGGCTGTCTTATTTTTATTGCTGTTGTTGAGGTTTTTGTTTTTCAGAAGACAGGGTTGGGGGCAAGGAGCCTTATTAATTTTCTTTGCGATATTTTGTGCTGTCGTTATTGGCTTTGATAGTGAAAATTTATTGCGTTATTACCCCGTGCTCATGAGTCTTGCTGTCGCCGTTGTCTTTGTTTTATCTCTAACATCAGAGATGACCGTGATAGAACGTTTTGCGCGTTTATCAGGGCAGCCACCACCTAATTATGCAAAAACATATTTACGTAATTTGACTAAAATATGGTCTGGGTTGCTAGTATTGAATGCATTTGTTGCGGGCTATAGTGCGTGCTGTATGTCACTGCAAAGCTGGACACTTTATAATGGCATATTGTCGTATGTATTTTTTGCCTTGTTTATGGTGTTGGAATTGATTTATCGACAGTTTTATAAAAGAAAATGTATTGGTATGGGCTTGTCTTAATATTTGTATTGGTATGGGTTGAAATTGTGGATGGCAATAATTTAACTTTAATAAGTGACGTTGATTCGATAGAAGCTCTGCGTAACCGGTTTGTTACAGACGAGTGGCCTAAATTTCTTGCTTTTCAACAAAACAACTTGACGATTACGATACGTTTGTCTGTGCTGAAATCATTGCAGTGGTTTGACGGACACTTCCCCGAGAATCCGATATTGCCCGGTGTAGTACAGGTGCATTGGGCATGTGAGCTAAGTAAATTACTATTCTCTATTACGACACCTTTCGAAAAAATTACCAAATTGAGGTTCAAAACTGTGGTGCTTCCCGATACAAAGTTAACATTGTTGCTTGAAAAAAATGTTGATTTGAAGCATATAGCCTTTCTCTATACTTGTGATGATGCCGTTATATCCAGTGGTAATGTGAGATTTAAAGAAGCGCAATAAATTGCAAATATTTTTGGTAAAGGCTGTAAGTAATTAATAGAGATACCCTTAACGTGAAATATTGCCTGGTTATTCCGCATTACAATCATCTGGAGGCGTTACGCGAGTTTTTGTCTGTGCTGAGTGTCTTGCCCTATCCCGTTATTATTGTTGATGATGGCAGTGAATTTGCAATCATTGAGCAGTTGGCGAGTGTTATTGCAACTTATGATGATGTCAGCTTGGTCAAGCATAATTGTAATCGAGGCAAGGGCGCGGCTGTTATCAGTGGTTGTTACCAGGCAAGAATGTTGGGCTATAGTCATATTATTCAGATTGATGCCGATGGCCAGCACGATAGTACGGATATTGGAAAATTTATTGCTTATAGCCAGGAGCATCCACAAACGATTATTTCAGGCAAGCCAGTGTTTAATGATTCGGCGCCGAAAGCACGTGTGTATGGGCGCAAAGTGACTGATTTCTGGGTGGCATTAGAAACCTTATCATTACAGGTAAAAGACAGTCTATGTGGTTTCCGCCTCTATCCCTTGGCACAGATAGAAATGCTCATTGATCGTTACCACATTGGACCGCGCATGGATTTTGATACGGATATACTGGTTAAAGCCGTTTGGACGGATATCTCGCTGCACTTTGTGCCAACGAAGGTAGTTTATCCTGTAAATGGGGTATCGCATTTTCACTATTTAAGTGATAACTGGCGCTTGATTCGGCTGCATACCAGATTAATGCTGGGTATGTTTTTACGTTTACCACAATTACTTTATCGGCGTATTAGCCGTATCTTTTGATGAGTTAAAGATGTCTTCTTCTGTTGCGCAAAATAAGTCACATTGGTCAACAATAAACGAAGCAGGGACGCTATTTGGCTTGCGTTTATTAATGCTGTTGTACCGATTTTTTGGTCGTCGGTTATTCTCGGTGCTGCTATTTCCGGTGGCCTTATATTTTGTTGTAAGCCGTCCTAATTCTCGCCGTGCATCAATAGGTTTTCTGCGAACTCATTACCAATTTTTCCCTGAACAATGGTCGGTTAAACCTGGCTATTGGCAAGTGGTAAAACATTTTCACCAGTTTGCTGAGGCAATACTGGATAAATTGTTGGCATGGAGTGCTGACATGAGTATTAATGAGTTTGATGTGAAAAATTCGGAAGCAGTGGATGCCTTAATGAGTAGTAAGCGTGGGCGTCTCATTATTGGTACGCATTTGGGTAATCTTGAATATTGCCGCGGGTTTATTCAGCGTTACGAAGGTAAGGCCATTAATGTCTTACTCTATGATAAACATGCAGAAAATTTTGTTAGCATGATGCAGCGCATTAATCCGCATTCGCGTTTGAACATTTTGCAGGTTGATGAGCTTGATGTGGCGACACTATTGCGCTTGAAGGACAGAATCGATCGTGGCGAATGGGTGTTTATCGCGGGCGATCGCACCCCTTTAGCAGGCGCCAAACGCACAGTGAATGTTAGTTTTTTGGCGCGCCAAGCGCCCTTGCCTATAGGCCCCTATGTCTTAGCTAAAGCACTGGCATGTCCGGTTAATTTAATGTTTTCCTATCGTTACAACACGAGCAAGGGCAGTAAAATTTATTTTGAAATGGTGAATTTTTCTGACAAGGTAGAGTTGTCTCGCCACCAAAGGCAGACAGACCTACAATGTTATGCGCAAAAATTTGCCACAGAACTTGAAAGCCAATGTGCTAAAGCACCGTATCAATGGTTCAATTTTTACGATTTTTGGGCAACGCAGAGTATATTCGTCACTCAAGATGCCGTCGATAGCAATCCAAAGTCGCTATGATTGGTGAGTCTGGAATGACCGGTGAATCTGAGCGGTTTGATTCGCGTTTATTGTCCCTGATTCCACACCGTCCACCGATGTTGTTAATCAATCGCATTGTTAATGTCAGTGAAAAGCAATCGAGCGCTATCGTCTTGATAGATGAGAAAACCCCTTTTTTTGATTTAAAACACGGTGTTCCAGCCTGGATAGGCATTGAATATATGGGGCAAACAGCCGCGTTGATTGCGGGTTATCAATTAGAACAAGGCCTTGTTGAGCCGCATCTTGGTTTCTTAATCGGTGCGCGTAGCTACCAGGCACAGCAGGATTATTTCCCCCCTGGCAAGTCTATTCAAGTGCATTGTCAAGAAGAGGCAGTTGTTGGTAACGAGCTGGCTTCTTTTAATTGTAAAATTTATTATGACGATATAAATGATTGGCTTGCGCAAGCAAGTTTATCAGTGCTTCGCCAACCATTACTTAAATAAACACAATCGTATTGACCCTGGGTTATATAAATGCATAAAAATTCTCATATTAAAGGGCAGCAAAGAGTCGTTATTACTGGTGGCGGTACTATTTCTGCGTTAGGTGATAATTGGCAAGACGTGAGCCAAGCACTGAAGAATAAACGTAATGCTGTGTGTTTTATGGAGGATTGGCAGCAATATTCTGAAATGAATACACGTCTGGCAGCACCAGTACGTGATTTTTCTTTGCCAAAATCCTACAGCATCAAACAAAAACGTAGAATGGGTCGTGTTGCGCAGATGGCAGTTAGAGCAAGCGAGTTGGCGCTGGAGCAAGCAGGTTTGATTGGTGATAAAGTGCTAAGCAGTGGCCAGGCTGGTGTTGCGTATGGTTCGGCAACGGGCAGTAGCGATGCGGCATTAGAATTTTTTAGCCTGCTGGAAAATCAGTCAATGGCGCGCATGAACAGTACCACGTATTTACGCATGATGAGTCACACCGCCGCGATTAGTATTAGTGTTCATTTTGCCACCCAGGGAAGAATGTACACCACTTCCAGCGCCTGCACTGCGGGTAGCCAAGGCATTGGTTTTGCTTATGAGGCAATACGCAGTGGTCAACAGCAAGTGATGATTGCTGGTGGTGCTGAAGAATTATGCCCTACTCAGGCGGCGGTGTTCGATACCATTTTTGCCACCAGCACAGCTAATACGACACCAGAAAAAACGCCCAGACCCTATGATCAGCAGCGCGATGGTTTGGTGTTGGGCGAGGGGGCTTGTACGCTTATTCTTGAATCGTATGATCGCGCACAAGCACGTGGAGCAGACATTCTTGCCGAAGTGATTGGCTATGCCACCAATACAGATGGCTATCATTTGGTGAGACCCAGACAGGAGACCATGGCAAAAGTGATGGAGTTATGTTTGCAAGATGCAAATATTAGTGCAAGTGAAGTGGGTTATGTGGCTGCACATGGCACGGCCACTGAGTATGGTGATATTGCCGAATCGTTAGCGACTGAACAGGTGCTCGGTACAAGCACGCCTATTAGCGCATTAAAAAGCTACACAGGACACACACTGGGTGCATGCGGTGCCTTTGAGGCATGGGCAAGTATTATGATGATGAGTGAAGAATGGTTTATACCGACACTTAATCTGCACAATATTGATCCACGCTGTGGAGATTTAGATTATATTCGTGATGAGTGTCGAGGAATAAGTCCGCAGATAATTATGAGTAATAATTTTGCCTTTGGTGGTGTGAATACATCATTATTGTTTCGACGTATTTAGCCCTTCATGCGGGTGTATACAGGTATAACTTATTTATTAAGTCGAGCTTTATATCTGCGGCACAACAGAATTTTATTGCGCCGTAGCTTGGCAGACTAAATGAATTTCTTTGGTTTAAAAGTAGTCTGGCACGTTAACGTCTTTCATTCCGGCTTTATATTGTATATCTGAATCGGCAGGGGGCTTTAATTTTTTGAGTGATTTTTTTGAGTGGTTGCGCAATTTTTTAAACCTCGTTTTATCTACAACTTCTGATAACACCCCGTAATAGCGATTATTTCCAGATTCCCCCAGTGCTTTAGCCAGCCATGACAAGGTGTCTAACTCTGCTTTATAGGTGTCGGGGTAAGTGACTAACATAATCTCCGCGGCCACATCCAATACTTCTGTATTGAAGATCTCGGCATCATGAACTCTGCGCACAGCTGCTTTAAGTTGCCTAAGGTCGCCCTCAAGCATCATATCGACAACGGTTTGTTCAATGGGGTTAAGTTCTGCCTGTGAACTCATTGAAAATAATGAAAATAGCGCGATAGATAGAGCCAATAAAACATGCTTCATGTCGTCTCCTTTTTTCTTGAGTGATGAGTCGATGATATTTTTAGTAGAGTCGTTTTAGCTGTAGGCAGCTTATCATGATCTTAATTTAGGTTGAGACCTTTGCACGAGACAATTGACAAGTAAAAATGGTTAAAATCACCCTGATTTTCGTTGCACCCCAAGGGCACGTGGAAAAACTTGCCAAGACGGACGTATTGGCGGCGTTTTCCGCCTCAATCAGGACGATTTTCCCTCATTTTTCTTTTGCCACTTGCCTCGTGCAAAGGTCTCAGGTTGTTAGTATATACCACCATTTACACTGATGACTTGGCGCGTAATGTAGCTGGCGTCATCTGACATCAAAAAACTTATCATAGCGGCGACGTCATCAACGCTACCCAAGCGCCGCATAGGGATCATTTCTTTGGCTTCATCGACAGGTATGTCTTTTATCATATCTGTTTTGATAATGCCCGGCGCCACACAATTAACGGTGATTTCGCGTTTAGCGAGTTCTATCGCCAGTGCTTTGGTGGCGCCAATAATGCCTGCTTTGGCGGCGCTATAATTAACTTGCCCGCGGTTTCCTGTTAAGCCTGATAGCGATGACAGAGTAACAATACGCCCGCCTTGGCGTAGGCGAATCATTGGCATCACCAAGGGATGCAATACATTGTAAAAGCCATCGAGATTGGTATGAATCACTTTATCCCAATCGTCTTCGGTTAACGATGGAAAGGCATTATCATGGGCAATGCCCGCATTGCAGACAATGCCGTAATAGGCGCCATGGGTGTCGATAGCCTGTTCCAGCGCGAGCCGAGTTTGAGTTCGGTTACTGATATCAAATTGCAATAAGTTGGCATTGCCATGCAAAGCATTAATTTTTTCGATTAGTTTGTTGGCTGCATCGACATTACTGTGACAGTGTACAGTGACAGCAAAGCCTTGTTGGGCCAGTTTCAGCGCTGTTGCTTTGCCAATGCCGCGACTTGCGCCGGTGACCAGGACGCGCTTATTGTGTGGCATAATTTTTTATCTCCTTGTTGGCGTGGTGTATCTGCGCATAAGCCAAGGCGCCAAACAGGTTTATAGTATTGCCAATTAATACTGTTAGGCCAAAGGCTTGTATTACTGGTATGGAACTCATGCTGAGCAAGCCAAAGGACAGTAAAGTCGTCAAGGCTGAAAGTAAAATGGCTTGCAAAGTAAGGGCTGTTGTCGCCATTTCACGAGAAAAAATAACATAGTCCATGCCTAGTCCTAATATTAAAAATAGAGCCATCGTGTGAAATAAGTTCATTGGCTGCCCGAGTAGAAATAAAATGATAACGGTGCCCATGCTGGCAATAATAGGAACCGCTAACATCCATAATGCTTCGATACGGCGAAAGCGTAACAACATAAGTATGGCGATAAGGGCGTAAGCATAAAGCAATAATTTTTCTGCGGAAACCCGTTGCTGTTGTAATATTTTTTCAGCCAAGGCAACAGTATTAATATATTCAACGCCATCAATTTCATTGCTAGCGATTTCTATGGCAGTCGTATCAGTGCCTTTTGGTATCAAGGCGAAACTGTATATTTTTCCATTATTATCAAGCCATAAGCTGTTCATTGTATTTGGCAATAATCCTAATACATCAGTCGGGGTTAATAAATATTGGTCGGCTTGTCGGTATTCGCTACGTAATTTTTTTGCGCTATCATCAGGCATATCTAGTAGTGTGAAAAGCTTATCGATCACACCATCATTTTGAAATAAACGCTGTTGCATTTGATAGTTATTGCGTTGTTCCATAGGAGAGGGCAGCCAATTCATTACACTGTTAAGTGTGGTTATTTGGCTATTGTCTGTTGCGCTCGATAGTTTGGCAAACTTCTTGTAAACCTGCTCTGAATTTTCTCCATGTATTACCAAATAGCGTCCTGGCTCATAGTCATTGACTAGTTTGCTAATGTACTGTTCTTGTTTTAACAGGTCGGTTGAGGGTTTAAAAAACAAACGAGGGTCATCATTGCCGGGGATGCCGATATAGGCAAGAACAGAAAAACAGATAATTATCGTCAGGCCGAAAACGAGTATCACCTTTGACCCAATAGCACGTAAAGGCCTCATCAATAGATTAAGTAATGCAGGGATGTGTCGTTGATCGATGCGAACAGGTTTACGTAGCATCCATGAGCCGAGCACCAGCACGCTTAACCAGGCCATAGTTAGTCCACAGCAAGCAAATACAGCCAGTTTTTTCAGTGAGTCAAGCTCGGAAAGAGATAGTGCGCCGAAGCCAATAATCGATGTCAACAGGCTTAACAGTAGTGCGCTATGCAGGCGCTTGTTTTTCTCCGGGGTATTATTTCTGCCCGAGTTATTGTGGGGATTATTATGGTTTGCGTTTTGATGGTAGAAATAATGCAATGAATAATCAATTACGATACCTATTAAGCTTACGCCTGATAAAATTGTCAGGATATGCACAGAACCAAACCAACTGTGCGTAACGGCGAAAGCGCCAGCAATCCCTAATATTATAGACAATAAGGGTAGCCACAGTGCTGACAGTGTGCGAAAGGCCACCAGCAATAAGGCAATAACGCCAATAAGAGAAAAGGTGCTAATAAGACTAATGTCGCGTTTTGCTTTGTCAGCGGCATCAGCAGCAAAGAAAAATACGCCTGAATGATGGATGCTCACAGGGTATTGATTTAGCACCTCTTTTTCCAGTGTTTGCAATTGGCGGCGTAGTATATTCTGCGTTGACATTTGCAAGGCACCATGCTCGATAGTAATGGCGACAGGCTGATAAAAAACCTTTTTTTCATTAGCGTTAGCGGGTTGTATTTCCCCTTTTTTAGCATGCGTATCTTGCAAATCGGATGTGCTCATCAATTGCAAGATATAATCGTTAAGCCAGCCCATTGGGTCATCAGAAAACGACAATAAACTAATGCTTCCCTGTAATTGAAACAAGCGCTGTTGTGCCTGCTTAATCAGCGTATCATCATCGAGTTGGCTAATATTTTTTTGTTGCTTGGCTGTAAGTAATTGAAAGCGATGTTGTGTGAGCTTGTCCAGTAAGGCGGCAGACTGTTGGTCGTTAAGATCAGCAACAGTGAGATTGTTGATAGCATTTATTTTCTTAATAATAAATTCACTGGCTTGTTGTACCTGGACTACATTAGTGCTGCTAAGTAACAATATAAAATGGCGCTCTATATCTTCTGATAGTGTATGGATGGCAAATTGTAAGTCTTGTTGATGAGCCAGCGCGGGAGACAAGTCTTTTAGGTCTGTGTCGATAGATATATGGTCATAGCTACGAATAAAAAATTGGCCTATGAAGACCAGGGCGATGAAAAACAGGCTTCTCCATAAGAGCATTTTTTTGTCGCAATTAATGAAGGGTTAAGTGATTTTTCGGCTGCATGAGTATATCGCAGGCGAGCTGAATTTTAGCTGTCAAGTCCTGACAAAAAGACTGAGTGTGGTTATTGCTCTGCCAGTTTAGATCCTGCGTATTGCTAATGACGATACGCGTTGTTTCTTTGTTGATGTTGACTATTTTTATAGTATTTAACGCGTTTTCTTGGCGCAAGATGATTTTTTTTAAGCCGCGCTTTAATTGTTTATCCTTTGGCTTGAGAATGAAGGACATTTTGTTGTTCGATTCATTGTTGATGGTGAATTGTTCTTGCAAATAATGTTTATCTGCGCTCATTAGTCCGAGCAGTATCTTGGCTAAGTGGTCATGCAGCCTGCTTTGTAGTAGTTGTGGCGATTGCTCTTCTTTAATTTGAAAATAATATTCTTGTTGCGTGTAAACAAGTGTTTCATTGATGGGTGATTCAGTTTGCCAAATTAATCCATTGTGACAAGAAAAGAAAAACTGACCTGAAGAAACCAATGGTGCTGGCAGTGTGCGGAGCCTGCGTGTTTGAGTAAAATTGCCAGACAATAAGCAATGTTGAGGGAGTGTCTCGGCTAATGCTGCACCCATTGTCTGGTCATTGGCGTAGATAGAGCTGCTATGCCATAAAACCAGGCAGCAGGCTAAGAGAGTGTGACGCATTATGTGTCTACCGATAACATTTTATTGACGTTGTTGATTAATATATCTGGGCAGGAAAATTGTGTAATCAAATCTGACATAGACACAGCTGCTTGCACTGTTTTACCTTTAGTTAAATGTTGCCCGCTATCTTGATCAAGAATCAGGTAGCGGAGGACCAGGCGGCATTCCCATTCGTGCAAGGTGGCAATAATAGTTACTTTTTGCCTGAAGCGTAGTGGTTTTATGTAGCGAATTTGTAAGTCAACGACAGGAAAGAAATAGCCGGAACGTTCCATGTCATCGTAAGTATAGTTTATGTGTTCGAGTAATTTGCAACGTGCTACTTCAAAATATTTGACATAACTGCCGTGCCAGACAACACGATAAGAGTCGACGTCAAAAAAAGGCACTTCAAAGTCCAGACTAATACTGATTTTGCTGTCCATTATTGTTTATTTTGAAGCTATAGTTTAGCTACAGCCTCAACAATATCTTGCAAGGTTCGAGCTTGTTTGAAATGTTCAGGTTTTACATTGGCACCAGTAAAACGTTTGAGTTCGATCAACATGTCTACGGTATCGATGCTGTCTATATCGAGGTCTTCATATAGTCGTGCGTCAGGTGTTAGCATCGACTCATCTAATTCAAATAACCGTATTAATATTTGTTTGGTGTGGTCAAGAATTTCTTCGTGGCTGTATTTCATGGTCATTTTATGAGGTATATGGCATAGAATGGTTTTCGTGATTATAGCAATATTAGCTTATTATATCGGCACTGTTGTGTCGAAAAATAGCGACTAATGATGCAGAAATGATCGGCTTTGACGTGCTTTCGCTTATTTATGCTGATAGATTAGTGCGGTAGAGTTCGCGTAACAAATGAGTGAGATGGCGGTATTGTACGGTTCTTGGCCTGCTGGTATCAATGCAATTGGCAATGTTGATTACAGCAAGCATGCGTAAAGAAAAATGTGGGGTTGATGCGGGGACCTGATACCATTTTTCATATTTTTGCAGTGTACGTGGTGCACAGTGAATGACGATGGGTAAAATGGGACAATTGGTGAGCACGGCAATGTTTGCTGCGCCGCGTTTAAACTCTAACTGACTGTCGTAAGTGTTACGTGTGCCTTCAGGGAATATCAAAATATTTTCATTGCTACGGAGTTTGTCTGTTGCTAATTCGACTAAATTGGATGATGTGTTTGGGATATATCCTGCCAGTGTTACAACAATGCAGGTGAGCGGGTTTTTCCATAAGTTTGCCTTGACAATGCAGCATACGTTATCAATTTCTGACAATACAAAAATCGCATCTAATAGCGTTGGGTGATTGGCGATTATTAAATGGCCTGAGTGATTTTCAATATTGTTTTTTTCTATAGAAAAGCTCAGTACTTGTAATGATTTTATTGCAACAATATAGGCTTGGCATGCCTTGTTGATAATGTAGCGAACCCAGCATTGCTTGCGACCTGCTGATACCGGTAGTGGTGCAATAATGAGAAGAAAAAATAAGCCAATGATGAGAGAGCCAAGACCAAATAGCAAAAAGCTTAATCCGGTGGCAAATACCCGCCAATAAATTTTTAAATTTTTATGTTTTTGCATCATTTCTGCGAAAGGGGTCGTCGCATTAACTGCAAAAACACTCGATTTCCACTAATAGATCAGTGCGACATATATCGGCATGGGTGAATAATATCGGCACTGTTAAGAAAGTTTTTTGCAGGAGTTTTTTCGCTAGCGAATAGTCGTTAGCATGACGCAAATAAACTTTCATTGATTGCAGCGGTAATGCATGGTTGTTGGCATGCTTTAATAGATGCTGAATATTTTCAATTGTGGTTTGCACTTGTTTTTTCAGGTCGTTGGCATGTTGAGTTTTGTGCCCAATAATGCTGGCCGTCCCTGAAATGAAAAACAATGGTTTTGCTCCAACGGTAATACTGGTTGCACGCGAAAAAGAAGGGCTACTAATGCCGTATTGGCGTGGATACTCATAGGCATTTGATTGCAAAGCATTCTTATGGTGGATTGATGGAGAACGGTCGGCGATCACATAAATAACCGCCCCTTCTGTGTGGTGTCCAAGTGCCGAGGCTGCTGGAAATTGGTTGGGGGGTATCCCTTTTGTTTTGAAGGCATTGAAACGGCCCATACAAAATTTTTTATATTGTTCTTCGTCATTATTTCCAGCATTGATATTGGGCAAATAATTCCAGAAACGAAAAGGATGCCGGTAGTCAAATTGGTATAGTAGTGCGAGTAACTCTTCGTACGCAGACTGGGTTGCTTTTTCTAAATTTTTACATTGATCAGGCGTTTTCCAGATTGCGGCACAGAGAACCTCTTTTGATTTGCTCCACTGGCAGCGTCCTGATGTGCCTCGGTCTATTTCAGTGTTTGATATGGACCAAACCTCGTTAAAGCTATGGCCTAAGCTACTTAAGCCTGATGCAATGACGCCTGTCTCAGCTAGTGCGCAAGCCGAATCATAGGGGAGCACCATCAGGGTGTCAGTTTTATCCAATAAGGATTTTATAGTGTCAACAGAATAATAATTATGTAGCATAATTTGTGTGGGTGAGAATATCTTTTATGAAATCAATAAGTTATCATGAACGTTAGGCGCGCAATTGGTCTGGATTTTCATTGATATAAAGCCTGTTACTGCTGATTTAGCTTGCTCAAGTAGCTAAAAATTGTTGATTTTTATCCTGTTTTCCTTGTCGTGTAGTTTAAACTACATAGCCAAAAAATAAAGGGACTTTTGCCGAGATCCTTTACAATAAAGTCCTAAATAAAAGAGAGAAACTAACGTGACAGTACAAACAGAAGCCGAGCAGGAAATGGCATATTTAATCGTTGATGCCTTAAACCTGGAAGACATAGGGCCGGGTGATATTGATCCTGATGAGCCGTTGTTTGGAGAAGGGCTGGGTTTGGACTCTATTGATGCGTTGGAGATAGCCTTGGCAATTTCACAGAAATACAAGGTACAAATGCAAGCTGAAGAGGAGGGTACTCAAAAGGCATTTACCTCCTTGAGAACTTTGTGCGAATTTGTTGAACAAAAATAAGTAATCCTGCGATACGTGGAAAATTGTATACATGGCGTAACTATTCCGTTAATTCAGCGCCATCGACAAGAAAATATTGCTTATATTGATCGCCCACTGAAGGTCTTGAATGGTCATCAAGGGGAGATCACTGCCAAGCAATTTTTAGGTCATGTAAAGCAGTTAGCGAAAATACTGCCTGAACACAAATATGCTATCAACTTGTGTAGTAATCGCTATTTATTTATGGTTTCTTTGTGTGCAGCGATAGTGCGCAAGCAAACTAGTTTGCTGCCACCGAACAAAAATACCGTCACCCATAAAGCATTACATAAACGTTATGGCAATAGTTATATTATTCATGATGGGACATTAGGGAAAGAGTTACCGCAGTTAGATTTATCGACCCTTTCTTTGCTTGGCAGTGATGATTTCGAGATGCCGATGATTGCAGCAAATCACCTTGCGGTCATCAGCTTTACCTCAGGATCAACAGGCGATTCGCAGCCAATTGAAAAAACCTGGGGCACACTTACGGCAAGTACAGAAATTAATCGCCGATACATGGTGCCTAATAAGATAGATACGTTTTATCAACTTGCTACTGTGCCAGGCCAACACATGTGGGGCTTGGAAACGTCCATTTTATTGGCGCTTATGGCAAACGTGTGCGTGGTTGATAGCAAACCTCTTTTCCCTAAGGATATTAAAACCCTATTAGCAGTGCTGCCAAGCCCTAAAATTTTGGTGTCAACACCAGTACATTTGCGTGCACTGGTTGCCAGTTCAATGGACTTTTCATCTATTGACAGAGTGTTATGTGCAACTGCCCCGTTAGATCAACGTTTAGCGCAGCAGACTGAAAGCTGTTTTAGTTCCAGGTTAAGAGAAATATACGGTTGCAGCGAGGTCGGTTCTATAGCGTTTCGCGCAACGGCGCATCATGAAATGTGGAATTGCTTTGACGACATTCGGTTTACAATGAAAGCGGATGAAGAAGTGATTGTCAGCGCCGAGCATATTTTTAATGCGACAAAATTGCAAGACAAGATTACCATGCTTGGTGAGAAGCAATTTCGTTTGGAGGGTAGAGCCTCAGATATGATTAATATCGCTGGCAAGCGAGGGTCTCTTCACGAAATCAATCAAGTATTGCAAGTGTTTCCAGGTTTGCTTGATGGGATAGTGTTTTTCCCTGCGCAAAATAGAACAGTGCCACGCTTAGTGGCTTTGGTAGTATTAAAACCCAGGGTAAGTAAGCAAGATTTATTAGGCTACCTTCGGTCTCGCCTGGACATTACTTTTGTACCGAGGCCGATTTTTTTGCTTTCGTCATTGCAGCGCGAAGATAATGGAAAGCTGCCCAGGCAATACTTAATGGATCTTTATGATGACTTGATCCGTAAGGAGAAAAAATAATTTATTTGCGCAAACTGAATGTTTGCCAATGAGGATTAATTTTTTGTGTCTGGCTGAAAATTCCAGCCTTATTTATAGTGGAAACTCTTGTTTCAAGTTGGTGTGGTTTAGAGCAGTAAATTGATGTTTTGTAGTGGTCTTGTGCCGCATGTTTTTTTGAAATTTCTGTCGTGGATAATGTGGTATTTACGATATTTTGTGAAGGAAAAAACTCTAGTTCTTTTATGTTAGATGAAAATATCCCCTTGCCTTGTGATTTTATGTAGGCTTCTTTTTGTGTCCAATAGTGATAATAAAGCATCATTTTTTTATGTGAATCTCTTTTGTTGGAAATATTTTTTATTTGATTTTCATTGCAAAAAAAATCAGTTGTAGCGAAATTTTTCACTGGTTTCATGTGTTCAATATCCAAACCTAATAAAATTTCATTGTTGGTCTCGACAATTGATACGCCAACAACACAGTGTGAATGGCTAATGTTAAAGTATAGGTTATTTTTTTCGGCAAAAGGAACGAGAGGTGGTAATCCATCACGCTCGATAGTATGTAAAGGGTTAATAAAATTATTATTTTGCTGTTGAATTGCGAACCTTAACAATAGTCGACCCAGCAAGAATTCTTTTTTCCTTTTGTTGGAATACGAAGTAAATTTTTTTAGCTCGTCTTTGCACAGTTTGGAAATAGATTTTTCAGTGGGTTGGTATAAAGATTTATCGTAAAAATGTAAATATAATTTGACGGTTAAGAGCTCTGTGTCGGGAGGGGAATTATATTTTTTTGTCATAATAATTTATGTTCTGTATTGCAGGTTTTATAAAAATCTTGCTCGAATATATTTTCGCATAATTACATTATAATATCTATTTTTGGGGCTTTGTCATGATATTTAGACATAAAAAATAATAACAAAATGGTTTCTTTCTGAAGCGCTATTTTGTTATTTTAAAACTCTCTAAGGGGCATGAGATGAATATATGGATTGATGCCGATGCCTGCCCGGTAGTGATAAAAGAAATATTATTTCGTGCTGCAGAGCGAACTCGTGTAGTAGTTACTTTAGTGGCAAACCAGTTTCTTCGTGTACCTAAATCAGAGGTGATTAAGTTTGTGCAAGTCGGCGCAGGTTTTGATGTTGCCGATAACGAGATCGTTAAGCGGGTAACACCGGGTGACCTGGTAATAACCAGTGATATCCCGTTGGCAAACGATGTGATTGATAAAGGGTGTATTGCATTAAGCCCACGTGGTGAGCTCTATACTAAAGAAAATATTAAAGGCCGTTTAACGATGCGCGATTTTATGGATACACTCCGTTCCAGCGGTATTGATACAGGCGGTCCGCCAGCCTTGAGCCAAAAAGATCGCATGGCATTTGCTAATCATCTTGATAAATATTTGGCTACGCGTTAACGCACATTTTCTGTATAGATGTTATTTTGAATGAATATAAACTATTGATTTTAAATATTTTTATCGTTTTATGTGCAGCCGTAAAATACGGTTCAGCAAAGATACAGTGCTTATTTGATACGTTATAGACTATGCGCTACGCATTGTTATACAAAAGTTGTGTTGTGTGATTGTTTTGACGGATAGCTTTGCTAGCATTGCTCATAATCAAGTTATAAAATTTCCCGAAATACTCAGGCGTGATGAGATTGGAGACGATCATGAAAAGATCCTACAAAATATTGGCTAAGACACTGCTAGCAGTTTCAGTGCTGCTTGCAGTGGCTGCTTGTGCGACAGATGATCCCAACAAACGCGCCAAGACAGGCGCGGGTATTGGCGCAGTTGTTGGCGCTATTTTGGGTCATCAAATTGATGATGACCATAACTCAAGCAAGGTGGTTGGTGCTGTAGCTGGTGCTATTATTGGTGGTGCTGTCGGTGGCTATATGGACAAGCAGCAAAAAGAGTTTGAAGAAGCCCTGGCTGAAGAAGAAGCACAAAACGCGATAGAAATTGAACGCCTTAAAGATGACACTCTAAAATTAAGCCTTAATAGCGAAGTGTCTTTTGATTTTGGTAAAGATGATGTCAAGACCTCTTTTTATCCAACGCTAGATAAGCTAAGTGATGTAATTAATAAGTATGATCGTACCGTCGTGCACGTGGTGGGACACACTGATAATGTGGGTAGCGATGGCTTTAACCAACGACTATCTGAACGCCGATCTCAATCGGTCGTAGATTATATGATTGATCGCAGTGTTCAGGGGGCACGTTTGCGTACAGAAGGTCGTGGTGAAAATGAGCCGCGTGAAAGCAATGCCAGCGAAGCAGGCCGCGCCTTGAATCGACGTGTTGAGATTTTTCTTAAACCGATTGTTGAAGGTGAAGAAAAGCAAGCCTACGACTCACCTGATTATAGTTAACTCTCTCTTAGGCAGGCTGTTGAAAAAGTCCATGGCGGCACGATACGGCGTTAAAAAACAGCTCAAAATGCTCATTGACTTCGTGTCAACTGCGCTTTTTCGCCATTTTTTGCCTTGTCTCGCACTCGCCATAGACTTTTTCAATAGCCTGCTAGTTCTTATGGACTGACAGATAACCCTCGTTTGGCATGGCCTGAGCGAGGGTTTTTTTATAACCAAAAAGTTTGATCTATTGTGTTGAGCGATAATGTTGTTGCAGGTTATAAAATTGTTGAAACCTCTTTTGATTCCTCTATACCAATAGCAGGGATTTTATCCTAGGCTAGGTGTTTGCAGGCCAGTGAAATAGATCACTGTTGCTATTGTTAGCAAAGCGAAAATTTCCTCTATTAGCCTCCGCTTACCTGGCAACTTTGGCTGATATTCAGAAATAAATCTTGCATTTTTTATTTGTCTGTATAACTATACATGCACATGTATAAAAATACAGTGTTGGGTGATTATGCAAGAATTAACTGAAATACAGCGTCAAATTCTCGACTTTATCCGCGAATGTTTGCAAGAGTGGCAAATGCCGCCGACAATGCGGGAGATCGCAGAGTATATGGGTTATCGCTCTGATAATGCAGCCTACCAGCACCTTACCGCCTTGCAACGTAAGGGTTATATCGAGCTAGGTGGACATTCGCGCGGTATCACCTTGCTTGAAGAAACGGGCATTCCTGTCGTCGGTAAGGTTGCAGCAGGCGCGCCATTATTGGCGACAGAGAATATCGAAATGCATATCAATGTTGCTCATACCGTGTTTCACCCTCAGGCACATTATCTGTTGCGTGTTGAAGGCATGAGTATGTGCGAAGTCGGTATTCTCGATGGTGATTTGCTCGCGGTACATAAGACCAGTGTGGCAGAAACTAACCAGATTATTGTTGCACGTATTGATGAAGAAGTGACGGTGAAGCGCTTTCGTCAACGCGGTAATATTGTCACCTTATTGCCAGAAAATGTTGATTTCGACCCTATTCGCGTTGATTTACGTGAGCAATCTTTCGCTATAGAAGGCCGTATGGTTGGCCTGATAAGACAATGACCTTGAGGACGGCTCTATTAATTCATGAACGAGCATCTTAAACCCCAAATCCGCCACATCGGCGTTGTAAATTTTAGCAATAGTCCCGCTATTACTTGCAATTTTCGCTTGGATGCGACGGATTTGGGATTCAATCTGCTACGCCCAGAATTAATAGAGACGCCCTTGAGACAGACAGGTGAAGTGATGATGACAAGTCAATTAAAAAATATATTGAACACAACGTGTACCCCTCAAGGGGGCTCTTTTCAGTACCCCCTTGAGGGGTATATTGAAAAGAACCCTCGGGGTACAACTCCCTCATTGTGGCGCGGGAAAACTTATAACGGACAAGCTTATAATGGTCGTGCTCGCAGCATGAGTAGCGGTTTTGATGAGCTTGATGAAGCCTTACCAACAGGCGGATGGCCACCAGGAGCCGTCGTAGAGATAATGATTCCTGCTATAGATATTGGTGAACTTAGGCTATGGTTGCCGGTGATTAAGCGCATGACACAAGAACAGCGTTACGTGATGATCGCCAACCCACCTTATCTACCTTATGCGCCTATATTGGCAAATGCTGGCATTGATTTAGACTACATACGTTGGTTGTCGCTGGATGATGAGCAAGACACTTTGTGTGCCCTGGAAAAGGCGTTGCGTAATCGCGAATGTGCTATGGCTTTATGGTGGCCGGACATTCCGAGTATACGTCAGGGAGGTGGGCTTAATGACAGTGCAGTACGTCGCTTGCAAGCTGCTGCCAGAGAGGGAGAGTCACTATTAGGTCTTTATCGCATTACGACCGATGATCGCGCTATTCGGCAGAGCACTTGGGCTGCCTTGCGCTTACAGCTGCGCATAAGGCAAGAAGGTGGTCTTGATATTGATGTTCTTAAAGCGCGTGGTAGCCGCCATTGCCGAAGTGTTGCTCTAGGAAAAAATATGACCTATAGGCAAGATAGTTCATAGGCGCTAATCCAGTGATATGTCTCTCGCTTTTCTGGTTTGTGTGTAGGTTTAATATCAAACTAACTAAGTTTATTAGCTATTTCCGCCAATCTTTTACCTTGCGCAATACATAATGCCTTTTCATCTTCGCTAATAGGGTTTTTACCATCGTGACCTGCCACATGGCTTGCACCATAGGGTGTGCCACCAGTTTGTGTGCTGGTTAAGGCAGGTTCGGAATAAGGCAGGCCGACGATTACCATGCCGTGGTGAATCAAGGGGTTCATCATCGACAGTAAGGTGCTTTCCTGGCCGCCATGCATAGATGATGTTGAGGTAAAGACGCAAGCGGGTTTGCTAATTAACGTGCCTGACATCCATTGTGGGCTGGTGCCGTCCAGGAAGTATTTTAATGCGGCGGCCATATTGCCAAAGCGAGTTGGGCTACCAAGCGCGAGTCCTACGCAGTCTTCTAAATCTTCAGCGCTAACATAGGGCGGTCCTTCTTCAGGAATGTCGCTTTCGCTTATTTCACAGTTTGTTGAAATAGCCGGCACAGTGCGGATCACCGCTTCCATACCGCCCACTTCTTCAACGCCACGTGCAATGAGGTTTGCCATGTGTGCGACGCTACCATAGCGACTGTAGTACAACACTAGAATTTTTTTCATCACCAGTTAAAGCTCCGTTTATATCTACTGACAATATTTTTTGTTTATAAGATATTCAGGACGTTTTCTGGCGGTCTGCCTAACGCGGCTTTATCACCATTAACAACAATAGGGCGCTCAATTAACTTTGGGTTTTCAACCAGGGTTTTAATCAATTCGGCATGACTGAGATCGGCGTCTTTTAAACCCAGTTCTTTATAAATGGCTTCGCCTTTGCGTATAATTTGTGTGGGATCCATATTAAGCAGGCTTAATAGCTGCGCCATTTTGTTTGCACTTGGCGGTGTATCGAGATACTCGACGATTTCAGGTTCAATCCCTTGATTGCGAATCAGCTCCAAGGTTTGACGTGATTTTGAACAACGTGGATTATGATAAATGGTAACACTCATGCTTTTATCCTCTGCTAATTTGACTCTGGCAGTTGCCCCTGACAATACACGGCTTAATCGATTTTTCCATCACGCGCCGCACGCAATACCAGTGCATCAAAATCGTCACCGTTCATTAGCTCTTTCTCGGTAACGATATCACGCACATTACGCCCTGATTTTTCTGATTCTTTGGCAATTTCGGCAGCAGCGGTATAACCGATATGTGTGTTAAGCAAGGTAGCAAGTGCAACGCTGGTATGCAAAAACGCAGCGCAGCGTGCGGTATCGACGGTGAGGCCTTTGAGATTTTTTTCGCTGGTGGCATTGATTGCGTTGCTTAGCCATTCCATGGCATCGAATAAGGCTGAACCGAGTGCGGGCATCATTACATTAAGTTCGAGTTGGCCTGCTTGTGTCATGCTGGCAATGGCATGGTCCTGGCCGAGTATTTGATAACAAACCTGATTAAGCATTTCAAACATAACCGGATTAACCTTGCCTGGCATGATGCTAGAACCCGGTTGCACGGCAGGTAAGCAAATTTCACCTAAACCGGTGCGCGGGCCTGACGCCAATAAGCGCATGTCATTACAGATGCGGGTCAGCTCCAGGCTAAGGTTACGTATCTCTGACGATAAGGCTTGTAGATCAGTCATTGATTGCATTTGGCCGGCGAGGTCGTCTGCTGCAACAATAGGGTTATCGGTAAGATGCGCCAATTCGGCAGCAACGCGGTGAGTATAATCAGGTGAGGTATTAAGCCCTGTTCCAGCGGCGCTGCCACCCAGGCCAATTTCACACAGGGCAGATTCGCAGTGTGCTAAACGTTGGCTGCAACGACGTAGTATCCAGGCATAGGCAGCGAATTCGCGGCCTATGGTTGTCGGCACGGCATCTTGTAAATGGGTGCGCGCACTTTTAACGCTATTCGTATTTTCCTTTGCCAAACGTTCGTATTCATCGGCCATGGTATCGACAGCGGCCAACAAGCGAGGCAGTTTTTTAAGTGCGGTCAAACGTATTGCTGTGGGAATAGTGTCGTTAGTGCTTTGCCCCATATTGACATGGTCGTTAGGGTTAACGGGGTTGTAGACACCACGCTCGCCACCGAGGGCAACATTGGCTAAGTTAGCGATCACTTCATTGCTATTCATATTGTGGCTGGTGCCGGCACCAGCCTGAAAACGATCAATGACAAATTGGTCGAGATATTCGCCAGCAAGAATTTTATCGCAGGCATCGATAATGGCTTGGCTCAGTGTGGCGTCTAGCCAGCCAGGTTGCTTATTTACGGTAGCTGCGGCACGCTTGATGGTGACATGTGCCTGGATAAAGTCACGGTCTGGCATACGGCCGCTAATCGGGAAATTGTCGATACCACGCGCGGTTTGTATACCGTACCAGGCATCGGCGGGAACCTTTAGCTCCCCTAAACTGTCTTTTTCTATACGGTGTGTGGCCATGTTGTTGTCTGTCTGCTGTTAATATAGTGC